>JAFYGL010000289.1 GCA_017543165.1 Victivallales bacterium
AGTCCACAGACCACAGTCCACAGTCCACTGTCCACTTATTTGCATATCTCCAGTTCTGCCTGGCCGCGTGATGCGTCCATGCATGCCTGGCGTGCTGCGGGGTATGCTTCTTCCCGCATGGTGCCTGTGAATTGCACGCCATTGCCGCCGAAGCCGATGTCGCCGATAGTCGCGCCTGCGGAGGTCAGCAGCAGTTTTATGCGCTCGTGGCAGGAATACGGCGCGGTGATGCGGAACTGCACCATCGGCACCAGTTCGCTGGTTTCAGCCAGTGCCAGCACGGCCTGGGCGGATTCAGTATATGCCTTGACCAGGCCGCCCGTGCCAAGTTTTATGCCGCCGAAGAAGCGGGCGACAGTCAGCATCACGTTCGTTATGCCGCTGCCCTTCAGCACTTCCAGCACTGGGCGGCCAGCCGTGCCCGATGGCTCCCCATCGTCAGAGCAGCTTAGCACATTGGCGCCAGGTCCTACAATGAATGCGTGGACCAGGTGCGTCAGGCCCTGGCCAGCCCATTGCTCCTTGCGCTGCCGCAGAAAGTCCCTGGCGCCTTCCTGGGTGCCAGGGATTGCGAACATCTCAGAGATGAATCTGGAGCGCTTGATGACGATTTCCGCCTGGGGCTGGTTGTTGAGCACTAGCATTTCGCGTGGATATCAATATGCTTCGTAGAATGCCTTGTATGCCTTGTATGCCATGTAAACATCAATGACGCCAGCTGTTTCAAGAGGCGCGTGCATTGAGAAGAGGCCCACGCCGCAATCGACCACATCCATCCCATAGCGTGCAAGATAGAGCGCGATGGTGCCGCCTCCGCCCACATCCACCTTGCCCAGTTCGCCTGCCTGCCACAGCACGCCAGCCTTGTTGAAAATGCCCCGTATGTTGGAGATGCATTCTGCGGAGGCGTCGCTGGAGCCAGACTTGCCCCTGGCGCCCGTGTACTTGGACAGCACGATGCCGCAGTTCAATTTCGGCATGTTGTTGGGCGAGCTGACTTCTGGGAAGCCTGGGTCATGCAGTGCGCTGACATCGGCGGAAAGCATGGTGGAATTCTCCAGTGCGCGGCGTACCGCCAGCCCGTTGTAGCCGCCTTTCATGCGCGCCGCCAGTTCCGCCACGGAATTCTCCATGAACGTGGAATCCATGCCTGACTTGCCGTATGAGCCGATTTCCTCCTTGTCGCAGATGACCGCCACCCTGGTGCGGGAGGGCGTTGTCTTTGCGTCGAGAATGGAGCGCACTGTGGCATACGCGCAAACCCTGTCGTCGTGGCCATAGCCCAATATCATGGACTTGTCAAAGCCCACATACCTTGCATTGCCAGCAGGCACGATCTCGATTTCGGCGGAGAAGAAGTCCTCCTCCTCAATGCCGTACATTTTCTTCAGTTGGCGCAGTATGCCCAGTTTTACCCTGTCCTTCACATCCTTGTCGTTCTTGTCAGTGGCGGGAATGCTGCCCACTATGACATTCAACGCCTCGCCGTTGAACGCCTTGTCCACGGTAGTGCTGGGCTGGTTCCTGTCCAGATGCGGAAGCAGGTCGGTGATGGTGAATACAGGGTCGTCTGGCTTGTCGCCGATGGCGATGTCCACCTTGGCACCGTCCCTCTTGTAGGCAACGCCATATATCGCCAGCGGGATTGTGAGCCACTGGTATTTCTTGATGCCGCCGTAGTAATGTGTGTCGAAATACGCCAGGCCATCCTGCTGGCAGAGTGGGCTTGGCTTGGCATCCAGCCTGGGTGAATCGATGTGGGCGCCGACCAGTGCCAGTCCCTTTTCAAGGGCCTCCTTGCCGATGTGCGCAAGGAACAGCGTCTTGCCGCCGCAGGAACGGTACACCTTGTCCCCCGCCTTCAATGACTTGCAGTCCTCTATGTTCCTGTAGCCTGCCTTCTTCGCCAGTTTCAGTGCGATGTCGTGCGCCAGGCGCTCCGTCTTTGCATGGCTGAGGAAATCCACATAGTCCTCGTTGTAGGAGGCCATCTGCTTCTTTTCGTCATTGGAGAGCTTTTCCCAGCCAGTATCTCTCTTCCATACGGAAACTGTTTCTTTTTCTGCTTTTTTGTCTTTTGCCATAATTTTCACTCCTTATTCAATTTTCCCTGGCTCTCCAATGGAAGTCCAGCAGTTCATCGACATCGTCCAGCCCGTGCGGATGATGTCCCCAGTAGTTTCTGCGAATCACCTTGACAATGTTGCCGCCTAACTCATTCAAGCGCTGCTCCACAATGTCGAAGTTGTTTTCGTGATACACCGAGCAGTCTGTCATGCCAATGGCGGCGAAAATCGGTATTTTTGCATCAGCGATGGGTTTGAGATTGTTGATTGGGTTGAGTTTTGAGACCTTCAGTTCCTCAAGTGTCAGGGCAAATATTTTGCAGAATTCCTTGTTGTGCCTTTCTATGGACTCGTCCTTGCCTGTTGGGTCGGTTTCCGCGGCGTTGCAAAGCGGGGCATCCAGGTAGATGGCGCAGACTTTTTCGGGGAAGGTGGCTGCATAGCGCAGTGAGAAGAAGCCGCCCCAGCTCATTCCAATGAGGTTTGCCTTGGGCGAGAGGCCCATTGACACCAGAAAGTCGTGAAAGCGTCCCATGATTGCAACGCCTTTTTCATTGGCGCGGTATTCAAACACGTCGATGTGCGCATGGTAGAAGCCATGCTCAAGAAGAGCAACAGTGCCAACCCTCCTTACAAATGCGTCCGCCCATTGCGTGCACCAGCTCCAGCGATTGTCTGGAGCTGGCGTCCTTGGCTCCACAATCCACGCCTTTTGGCCTTCAAATGTAAACTTGTGCCTGGTAAAACCATACCATTCATCTTTTTCCCATTCGTCTGGAAACACTATTCTCGACATAAATGACCTCCATTTTCTTAGTGGACTGGACGCGCCAGGCGTCCTCAGCCTACAGCGCATAGACAAACAGTGTGGCAGAAAATAGCATTTTTGCCCTGCTTTTCAAGATTAACTGTCTGCTAATTCATTTCTTGTGATGATATTTTTGAAAAAAGTCAAATAAATATGTGTTGACAGGCGTTAAAATTTGCAAAGTCTTGTTATATTATGTCAAATTTTGGAAAAATAGTACCCAGATGGCTAATTTTGAAGGAGACAAAGTACTGATTCTAGGCGGCGGTGCCAGTGGCATTGCCGCTGCGGAACTGTGCGCCTCGCTGGGCAGGAAGGCAGTGTTGCTGGATTCGGTGGCTTTGCCCAAATGCGCCGCCGAGCTGGAGGCAAGGGGCATCCGCTGCATTGGCGGGCCTGGCGCCCTGGAATACGGCGAGGTGGCTGACTTTGCGGTAATCAGCCCTGGCGTGCCTAAGGACAGCCCTTTGGCGGAACTGGGGCGGAGGCTGTGCGGCTGCATCATCGGCGAACTGGAGTTCGGAGCAATGCATCTGGATGCGCCGATACTGGCGGTCACTGGCACCAATGGCAAGACCACGACAGTGGAAATGCTGAACCATATCCTGAACGGCTGTGGCCTGAAGGCAATCGCCGCTGGCAACATAGGGCTGCCCCTCTGCCGCGTCGCTTTGCAGAAGCCAAAACTGGACGCGCTTGTGGCCGAGGTCAGTTCATTCCAGCTTGAATTCCCAGGCGGCTTCGCGCCCAGGGCGGCGGCATTGCTGAACATCACGCCTGACCACCTGGAAAGACATTACAGCATGGAGGAGTACTCCAGGC
>JAFYGL010000290.1 GCA_017543165.1 Victivallales bacterium
CCGATGAGCCGTTAGTGGCTGCCATGGACTCGCTGGAACTGACATACGAGAAGCCCGAGCCGGGCGAATACCTGCTGAATATGACGTCGGAATGTGAGCTGCCCAATGCCAACCGCCAAAGGCAACGATGTTCTTGCTCATTTGAACGCCCTGATGTGCAGAAACGTATGCGTATGCCAGCTTACGGAACTACCTTCATCCTGACGCGCGGCCAATGGCCGCGCGGAGCAGCGTGCCGCGCGGTTCAGCGTGCGATATCGCTGGGCACCATGGGCAGCAGCATGCGGAAGCCTACATCGGATGGGCACAGCATTGAATCGTGTGCGCGTCCCAGGGGCATATAGCGGCGTGGCGTGGAGGCGCTTCCCCCCTTGATTATGCGCAGTCCCGTGCCATCGTTGAATGGCGTCGAGGTCCATTCCCGCACGTTTCCTGCCATGTCCAATGCCCCGAAGAGCGAGACGTCCTCGGGGAACGCTCCTGGCGGGGCCCAATGCCCGTATTGGACATGCGCGGCTGCATTGTCAAGGAGGAATGCCTTGTCGCTGCTGTAGCTGTTCCCCCAGGGGTATAGACGCCCGTTTACGCCGCGGGCGGCCTTTTCCCACTCTGCCTCGGATGGCAGCCTGCAAATTCGCCCAAGAGCATTTCCATACCAGCGGCAGTATGCGTCCGCTGCTTCTGGTGAAATGCCCACAACTGGCCTGTCCGCCAGAATTTCCTTGGCATATCTGCCGTCTGCATCCCAGGCTGGATATGGAATCGAGGTGTTGGACAAGGCTATCATGGGCATGCAGCTTTCCTTCAGTTCCTTTGGCAACTGTTCCCAGAACACCTTGTATTCGGCAAAAGTAACCTCGTTTTTCTTTATGAAGAAATTCTGCACTTCCTGAAGTTCGCCTTTGTCCTCGGACGAAATGCCTCCTACATAAGCGCTGCCTGCAGGCACGAAGCAAAAGCCCTGGGGAATGCTTTTGGGCATTTCCACTTCAATGTTGTCCAGTTGCCCGCCAGCTACGGCAAGATGGTACTTTACTGCAGGCAGGCCATCCGCCGTGAATACGAGCATGTATTCGCCTTTTGACAGATACAGGTCCTTTACTGGCAGTGCGACGCCCCTGTCCAGGAGCAGATTGGCGTCATTTCCATTCCAGTAGCGGGTGTTCTTGTCCTGGCTGGATTGTCCCTCTGTGGCAATCGGGAAAATGGACAATTTAGCGTTGGGGGCGGACACCTTGATTTGCTGGATATGGGAATCGCCTTTTATTGCATAGCGGGCGCTGGAAATGGCGCTCCGCAAAAGTGTGCCGCAGTTGGAAAGGTTGCCCAGGTACCTGCTTTCCATGTTGTCCATATATTTCTGCAATTCCATCAATCGGCCGAATTCAATGTTGAAGAATAGTCTGTTGGCAAGAATTTCCTCCTGGAATTCAATGGTTGCGCTGCGTTTGCGGAATCTGGCGGGCATTGAGTTCAAGTAGAATAGCGCAGTTTCATAGTGCACATCGATTTCCGTAAGCGTCTTGTTATGCCTTTCAATGGGCAGCCTGGACGCGCGCCTTTCCTTGATGCGCTCTGTCTCAACCAGTCTTGCTTGCTCTGCTATGGCGTAATTCTGCTTGGACATCTCCAAGCACTTGTTGAAAGTCATCCAGTCGAATACGTGGAGTATCAGTGCGAACGCCAGCACTGCCAGGACAATGCTTGTGATTGCAACGGTGCGAAGCTGGTTGCGCTGAAAACAGCGGCGTATGCTTGTGGCTATGGTGCCTCTGTAGGCCTGGATGGGACGGCCTTCCTGGAAAGCGAATATGTCAGAAAGAAGTTCCTGCACATTAAGGTAGCGGTTGTCTGGCCTGGTGCTCATCGCCTTCAGGCATATTTTCTCTATCTCGACAGGCAGTGAACGGGCGTTCTCATAAAGCCTTGGACGCTGGAATCTGCCATTGCGTATTGCGTCTGGCACATCCTGGTCGGGCACGTCATGGAATGGGTTGTAGCATGTCATCAGCTCGAACAGCATGACGCCCAGGGAATACACGTCGCTGCGTGCGTCTAGTAGCGAAACCTGGCCATTTGCCTGCTCTGGGGACATGTAGCGGAGCGTGCCGTTCATTTCGCCGTCCATTGTGGGATTGTTGCGCTCAACTGTCTGGTCCAGGTCCTCCCCGTCCGGCTCCACGCTAAGGTTGCCCTTGGGGGCGAATTTTGTCTGCGAATCCTGTACAGGCTTGTACACGCCATGCACGAGGCCCCAGTCGATGATTGTGACCTCACCGTAGTTCCCCACGCGCACGTTTTCTGGCTTCAGGTCCCTGTGAAGCACCTGCTTGCTGTGGGCGTACGCCATTCCCTGGCAGAGGCGTATGAATATGGAAAGACGCCTGTACCATGTATATACCCAGGTATATGCGGGATTGCCGTTTTGCAGTTCGAATATAATGTGCCGAAGCGAATCGCCGCGGAGACGCTTCATTGTGAAATACACGCCCAGCTTGGGGCTTATGCCAAGGGAATAGATTGGCACGATATTGGGGTGCTCCAGCTGTGCCGCCGCCTGCGCCTCGCGCACCATTCGCTCCACATAGTCGGAGCGCATGCGCAACCTGCTCTGCAATGTCTTGAGCGCAACGGCACGGCCCAGCACCTTGTCCGTGACTAGGTCCACATTCCCGCTGCTGCCAGCGCCAAGAAAGCCAATCTTCTCCAGTTCGGGCTCAATGAAATTGTTTGGAAGCCCCAGCCTTTCCGCCTCAATTCTGTAGAATGCCTCAAGTTCTTCGCGGCTTTGTTCTATGTTGTCGTTTTCTGGCATGTTTTTATCCCTAAAATGGAATCCATAACATAGCTGAATTTGCCAAGTAAGCAAGCGTCTGTCTGCAAAGGCGAGCTTTCCCGCGTAATGGGTCAGCCAATGATATTGACCAGCACAAGCCCTGTGTGGACACAGAGCACCTCTGGCATGGCGTCAAAACAGGTACAGTGTTGCATCCAGAGGGCTTTTTTATGTGGCTGGCGGAA
>JAFYGL010000291.1 GCA_017543165.1 Victivallales bacterium
CAGTCCACTTGAAAAAAATGCGATATCTGGTGTTAGTAAATCCTTCCTCTAATGGCGGCAATGCTGGCAAGCGCTGGCAAAGACTCGCCGCAAAGATGCCAGAGGCGGACTTTGTGCCTCTGAAAAGCATTGAGGAGGCAAATACCATCGCTCGCACGGTCCCGGGCTACGAGACCATAGTCGCCTGCGGCGGAGATGGCACCATAAACGCAGTTGCCGACGGCGTTATCTCCAACCCAGACACAACACTTCGATTCGGCGTAATCTATATGGGCACCAGCCCCGATTTCTGCCGTTTCCACAACATCCCGACAAATGAAGATGACGCAATCCGCCTGCTACGGGAATCGCATTGCAAGGAAGTTCCAGTTCTCCAGGCAAATGGGCACTGCTTCTTCTGCTCCTGCAATCTTGGAATGGGAGCGGACATTGCCTCCCTCGCCAATCGCATACGCCCATTCTTTGGCGACAAGCTGGGCACTTTCCTCGCCGTGTTTCGTAATCTGCTCAGGAGCAGAAAATGGAATCTATGCATCAACGATGATTGCATTCAGAATTGCAATCATTTTCTAATAACACGCATTCCATACATTGCAAGCGGCCTGCAAATATCACTTCCGACTCTTGACGATGACGCATACGCAATCTGGTTTGTGCGAAACCTCTCATTTTTCGATTGGCTTCGCCTCATGCCAAAACTCTACAAGGGACAGCCCTGCGGCGAATTGCGCCTAGTCAAAGGAACTACCACAATAACATCCGAATCTACAGTACAAGTCGAGTTTGACGGAGACCCGCACGGAGCATTACCGCTGCAAATCTCCTTCTCTCCACGCAAACTGCGCCTGATTACAAGCAAAGGGTAATTTTCATTATCCATGTGGATATAAACGAAACAATGCAGGAACACGAATTGATTGAAACATTTGCCAATATATTTGGCAATACCCCGTATCTGGCAGACGCCGAGATTCTGCCAGACAACGAAGGCTTTGCTCTCTATTCAGTGGACTCATTTTCAGAGAGAGAGGACTTCTTCCAAAACCTGACGCCCTGGCAAATCGGGCATCAGATGGCATACGCCGCCTGCTCCGACATACTTGCCTGCGGTGCCCTGCCTGAATGCCTGCTGCAGAGCTGGAGCTGCGATTCGGCGCATGATCTGGATTTCTACAAAGGCGTGTCCGAAGGCGTCAATGAGGTCCTGACACATTATGGAGCAAAATGCATAGGCGGCGATATTGGCATCGCGCAAGAATGGATATGGACCGCCACCATAACAGCCCACGCAAGCAAGCCCATAAAAAGGGTAGCCTCCCAACGCATTGACTTTGACCTGTATTCCAGCGGGCCTTTGGGTGAGGCGAATGCCGCCGTCTTCTGCGGAAAGCCTCTGCCAATATTCCAATTGCGCCAGCCAGTGCCGCCAAACTCTATTTTTGCCACCGACACCAGCGGTGGCCTGATTGACGCATTGGAGAATATCCGACGCGTAAACCATGGGCTGCACCTGGACCTGGATGTAAATGATTCACTTTCGCCCAAAGTGCAAAATTTGTTGCCAGCAGGAGTCCAAGCTGGCTGGACGCTGGTTGGCGGCATCGGTGAATACGAACTGCTGTTCGCAATTCCATCAGGTGCAGCATGCCATAATGGAATCAAAATCGGCTCGGGACATTTCAGCAATGCCAGCAGCGAAAACAAAATCCGCCTGTTCCTTGATGGCAAATGCGGAATACTGAAAGAGGCACCTCCCGACTATAGAGATGTGCCAAAGGAGGATTGGCTTTCCGTCACGGCGGAATATTGGGCATCGCTTTTCAAGTGAAGTCATGGAAAGGATACTTATAACAGGCGCTGGCGGATACATTGGCTCAAATGCGGCAATGTACTTTGCCCAAAAAGGATATGCAGTCACGGGAATGGTTCATCGCAACATCTGCGACCGCTTCCATTCATCAGGGGCGGAGACCGTTCACGCCGAGCTTCGCGAACCAGCCAGCATGGAAGTGCTGTTCACATCTCACAAATACGACTATGTGCTGCACATCGCAGCTCTTGCCAGCGATGTGGGACGGGACGAGGACTTCCGCATAGCAAACTTTGAGGCAGTAAAGCAACTCGCGTCCCTCTCACTACGCCATGACGTAAAGCGCTTCGTCTATCTTTCCACTGCGGACGTTTATGGACTGAAAGACTTTCATGGTGAAACAGAGGAGCAACTTTCCTTTGAATCCAATGTGACAAATCCCTACCCCAAATACAAAATCAAATCAGAGCAATGGCTTGCGGATAATCTGCCACCAGAAAGATTTGCATGCGTACGGCCTTGCGTTGTATTTGGAAATGGAGACACAACCATCACGCCACGCACAGTCAATTACCTTAGGACATCTCCCTTTGTGTTCCATTTCGGGAAGTGGAAAGGGCAAAACCGCTGGCCCCTGGCACATGTGGAGAACGTATGCCGCACCTTGCATGCGGCGATGCTTCTCCCGGATGCTGGCGGAAAAGGCGTCACAGTGCTGGATTCAAAGCGCACCACTCTCAGTGATTACTATCGGCAACTAGCACATGAGTATTTGCCTGGCAAGCGGCTACGAGAAGTTTCCCTTCCCAAATGCATAATCTGGCCGTTTGCCTGCCTATCCACGGCCCTTTCACGACAAAAGCCCCTGTTTGATCCCACACTTTATGCGCTTGACACCATTTCACACAACCTGGATTTCAGCAACTCAAGGATGCTGCAATGGCTGAAATCAGCAAATATGGAGGAATACATCAGTGATTCGTATAAATGAACAGAAATGCCTGAAATGCCATGCCTGCGTGAGGGATTGCATTGTGCATGTGCTGCGACCAAATGAACAGGGGCTTCCCATGGTGAAGGCAGATGAGGAATGCTATTGCCTCCACTGCCAGCATTGCCTGGCTGTGTGTCCAGTGGGCGCAGTGGAGTGCGATGGCATTTCGCCAGCGCAATGCCGTCCAATCGGCGAAATGCCTTCCCCTGAAACCATGATGAATCTTATCCGCCAGAGGCGCAGCATCCGCCAATACAAGGACGAGGAAGTAGACGAGAAAAACATGCAGAAACTTATACAATCCCTGGCATGGTCCCCCACGGGCTGCAATGTTCACAACATGGCATTCACCGTCATACAGCACAAAGGCGAAATGGAATTCTTCCGCGCCAAGATGTCCAAAGCCTTGAGATTCCTGATAAAAACTGGAATATTGAGGATTGCATATCCCAATTTCAGGAGATACATGGACGAAATACAAAACGGCGTTGATGTCATTTTCAGAAACGCCCCGCACATGATTGTGGCGGCTTCAGCAGACAATGCACCATGCAAGGAGGCGGACCCGTGGATTGCACTGAGTTATTTCGACCTCCTGGCGCAGTCATTTGGCATTGGCACTTGCTGGAGCGGTTTCGCCGTGCACGCATTCCGCTGGATTCCATCCATGAGAAAGCGCCTCGCACTGCCAAGCGGATATACTGCCCGAGCCGTTCTTCTCTTTGGTTATCCTGCTGTCGAATACAAAAGACAGACATCGCCCACCCAATTCCAAGTGAAGCTGCTATAGGTAAAACTACAAAGGGATAAAAAAGGGGCTGTTGCAAAACTTCCTAGATACCTAGATACCTGTTTTGCAACAGTCCCTTTTCTGCTTGTTCAGCTAAATGGGCTGATGAATTACATCATGCCGCCCATTCCGCCCATGCCGTCCATGCCAGGTGCGCCAGCAGGTGCTTCCTTCTTTTCCTCTGGGAGGTCGCAGATCATGCACTCGGTGGTCAGCAGCAGGCCAGCAACGGAGGCTGCGTTCTGCAATGCGCAGCGCTCGACCTTGGCTGGGTCGATGATACCGCTCTTGATCATATCGACATACTTGTCGTTTGCGGCATCGTAGCCCCAGTTCTCCTTCTTCTCGTCCATGACGGCCTTGACCACGACGGCGCCTTCCACGCCTGCGTTCAGAGCGATCTGGCGGAGAGGTTCGGTGACTGCGCGTGCGATGATGTCAGCGCCAGTTGCCTCGTCGCCATCCAGCTTCAGGTCAGCCAATGCCTTCTTGGCAGCGCGGATAAGTGCAACGCCACCGCAAGGGACAATGCCTTCTTCGACTGCTGCGCGTGTTGCGTTCAGAGCATCTTCCACACGGGCCTTCTTTTCCTTCATCTCGGATTCTGTTGCCGCGCCCACATGGATGACTGCGACGCCGCCAGCCAGTTTCGCCAGGCGTTCCTGCAGCTTTTCGCGGTCGTAGTCGGAAGTGGTCTCTTCGATCTGATGCTTGATCTGGTTGATACGGCCCATCAGCTTGCTGTTTTCACCCTTGCCGCCCACGATTGTGGTCTTGTCCTTGTCAATGGAGATCTTGCTTGCCGCGCCCAGCTGGTCAACTGTGACGTTCTCCAGCTTGATGCCCAGGTCTTCAGTGATGCAGACGCCGCCAGTCAGGATTGCGATATCCTCAAGCATTGCCTTGCGGCGGTCGCCAAAGCCAGGAGCCTTGACTGCGCACACATTCAGTGAGCCACGGATCTTGTTGACAACCAGTGTGGCCAGTGCTTCGCCGTCCACATCCTCTGCGATGATGAGCAAAGGCTTGCCCTGCTTTGCAACGGCCTGGAGGATCGGGAGCATGTCCTGGAGGCTGCTGATCTTCTTCTCGTGGATGAGGATCAGTGCGTCTTCAAGAACGCAGGTCATGTTCTCTGGATTTGTGGCAAAGTAAGGTGAAAGATAGCCCTTGTCAAACTGCATGCCTTCAACCACGTCCATTGTGGTCTCGGTGGTCTTCGCCTCTTCAACGGTGATTGTGCCGTCATTGCCGACCCTGGACATTGCCTCGGCGATGATGTTGCCGATTTCCTTGTCGGAGTTGGCGGAGATTGTGGCGACCTGTGCAATCTGTGCCTCGCTGGAGTTCACGGAGATAGCCATCTGCTTCAGAGCGGCCTCGATTGCGGCGACTGCCTTGTCAATGCCCCTCTTCAGGCTCATTGGATTTGCGCCTGCGGTGACGTTCTTCAAACCTTCGCGGAAGATTGCCTCTGCCAGGATAGTCGCGGTGGTGGTGCCGTCACCAGCATTGTCGTTGGTCTTGCTGGCGACTTCCTTGACCATCTGGGCGCCCATGTTCTCGAAGGGGTTCGGGAGTTCGACTTCCTTTGCCACTGTGACACCGTCCTTGGTGACTGTGGGTGAACCGAACTTCTTGTCAATGATGACATTGCGGCCTTTCGGTCCCAATGTGGTCTTGACTGCCTTGCTCAATGCCGCGACGCCGTTCAACAGAGCCTGACGCCCGTTGGTATCGTATTTAATCTGCTTTGCTGCCATAATTACCTTTTCTCCTAAAATAAAAGTCTGCTGTTAAAATTAGTGTTCAACGATTGCCAGAATGTCGCTGGAGCTGAGAATCTTGTATTCCTTGTCATCCAGTTTGATTTCGGTGCCGCCGTACTTGCTTGTGAGGATGAAGTCACCGACTTTCACATCCATTGGAATGAGCTTGCCATTCTCGTCCCTCTTTCCTGGACCGATTGCAATGACCTTAGCTTCCTGTGGCTTTTCCTTGGCGGTGTCGGGCAGATAGATGCCGCCCTTCATAACTTCCTGCTGCTCAACTGCTTCGACCAGAACACGGTCACCTAGTGGTCTTACCTTCATTTCAATAACTCCTTATTTGTTAGTTGCCTGGCAGCCGCCCCTTGTGAGGGCGGCCGCCTATTCCAAAAACAACGACCTTAATTTAATTCATCATTTCTTTTCGTCCACATCGATGAAGTCGCCATTTCCTGGGTTGCTCTCGGGTCCTGGCTGTGGACCAGCCTGCTGGGCGCCTGCCTGCGGCCCTGCGTTCTTGTACAGTTCCTGGGCAAAGGCGTGGAGTTTCTCCTCCATGTCCTTCATGATGCTGTTCATCCTGTCGGTATCGTTGGCCTCAATTGCCTTCTTCAGGTCGGCGATGCTGCTTTCCAACGGAGCCTTGATGTTTTCAGGTATCTTGTCCCCGTTTTCCTTCAACTGCTTCTCGGTCTGATAGACAAGCGAATCGGCGCGGTTGCGTGTATCGGCAGCCTCCTTCTTCTTCTTGTCCTCCTCGGCATGGGCCTGCGCGTCATCCATCATCTTCTTGATTTCTTCCTCGGAGAGGCCAGAGTTCGCGGTGATGGTGATCTTCTGCTCCTTGCCAGTGCCCATATCCTTTGCGGACACTTTCAGGATGCCGTTGGCGTCGATATCGAATGTGACTTCGATCTGCGGCACTCCACGAGGCGCCATTGCGATGTCGTCCAGGTGGAAGCGTCCCAGGCTCTTGTTGCCGCTGGCAACCGAACGCTCGCCTTGCAGCACATGGATTTCAACACTGGTCTGGTTGTCCGCCGCAGTACTGAAGATTTCACTCTTCTTGTGCGGAATGGTGGTGTTGCGCTCGATAAGCTTGGTGAACACGCCGCCCAATGTCTCGATGCCCAGTGAAAGAGGTGTGACATCCAGAAGGAGCACATCCTTCACATCGCCTGCGAGAACGCCGCCCTGGATTGCCGCGCCGACTGCCACGACTTCATCGGGATTCACGCCCTTGTGCGGCGTCTTGCCGAAGATTTCCTCTGCAATCTGCTGCACCCTTGGCATACGCGTCATGCCGCCGACCAGGATGACCTCGTCAATCTGGCTGGAGTTGAGGCTTGCATCCCTGAGGCAGTTGCGGCATGGTCCTTCGGAACGTGCGCAAAGTTCGCTGGTCAGCTGCTCAAGTGTTGCCCTGGAGATGGACTTGGTCAAGTGCTTCGGCCCGCTGGCGTCCGCCGTGATGTAAGGCAGGTTGATTTCAGTGGAAGTGCTGCTGGAAAGTTCGCACTTTGCCTTTTCAGCCGCTTCCTTCAAACGCTGCAATGCCACGGGGTCCTGCCTCAGGTCAATGCCGAACTCCTTCTTGAAATCGTCGGCCAGCCAGTCGATCAGCACGCCATCAAAGTCATCGCCGCCCAGGTGTGTATCGCCGTTGGTCGCCCTGACTTCGAACACGCCTTCGCCCAGTTCCAGCACGGAGATATCGAATGTGCCGCCGCCCAAGTCATAGACTGCGATCTTCTCGTCTTTCTTCTTGTCCAGGCCGTATGCCAGTGAAGCGGCAGTTGGCTCGTTGATGATACGGCGCACGTCGAATCCCGCGATGCGGCCTGCGTCCTTGGTTGCCTGCCTCTGGCTGTCATTGAAGTATGCAGGAACCGTGA
>JAFYGL010000292.1 GCA_017543165.1 Victivallales bacterium
GAATATCCAGCACTTGAGCCGTTGGCGTTGTAGTAGCGTGTTGTGTTGCCGTCGGTTCTGGAATATCCAGCGCTTGAGCCGTTGGCGTTGTAGTAGCGTGTTGTGCTGCCATTTGTCTGCGAATAGCCTGCGCTAGAACCATTGGCGTTGTAGTAGCGTGTGATATTGCCGTCGGTCCGCGAGTATCCTGCGCTAGAGCCGTTGGAATTGTAGTATCGTGTTGTGTTGCCATTGGTTTGCGAGTAGCCCTTGCTGGAACCATTTGCGTTTTGATAACGCGTGGTGTTGCCATTGGAGTGAGACGAGCCAGCGCTTGAGCCCTTGGCATTGTAATAGCGGGTGTTTTGCGCAAATGCAACAGAGGCAATGCAAAGTAGCACAGTTAATAAAAAAGCGTTTTTGTTCATTGGATTCACCTTTGGGCTAAAGAGGTTATTTCAAAGCTATCATCAAAATGCGCTTCATTGCGCATTTTGCGCTAGTTATGAAATTACCTCTAAATTAAAAAACGCAGAGGCATTTGCCTCTGCGTCATAGAGTCTTTAGAACTTGGCTGTGATTTCCAGACGGAACCAGTTGCTGTCCTGCCCGTTGTCATAGAAGTCACCAGGCATGAAGTGCGAGAGGTATGCTTCTGTGGCAAGATATTCGTTGATCTTGTAGGCTGCCTTTGCGCCAGCCAGGAGGCCTATGTGCCTTCCGCCGCCAGGGCAGGCATTGCCAGCGAATCTGCCGTCCTTTTCATCGGCATAATAGTCCGTGACGTAGAAAAGCAGATTGCATTTTTCCGTGACATTGACGGACATGGTGATGCTGCCCATGTTCAGGTTGGTCCACATGCCGCGAGTCATGGTGGGTATCAGTTCTTCACCCCAGAGCGGGCATTCCGAGAAGAGCGGCATCCAGCCTTCCACGTGGCCAGTGGTGTCGTCATCGCCGCCGAAGTGGGTGAATTCCACGCCCAGAACTGGCTTGAGAGAGGATGAATTGAACAGGTGGAACCTCAGCCTGCCGTCCAGCATTGTGCCTGACAAGTGGTTTCCATACGCATCCCTGCCGAACTGCCTTGCCATTTCAAGGCTGTGTTCCAGGAATGAGGGATATGTTCCGAAGAAACGGAAGCCGACGGTGTGGAGGCTCAAAGAGTTGTCCACAAAGTCATTGGCGTGCTGGTCGTCCTGGTCATTGAACATGTAATAGACGTCAAACTTTGCCGCGTCATTGAATGAGTGGGTGTAGTAGAGGCCTGCGGTGAAGATGTCGCCTGCGCGAAGGTCTCTGTTCCTGTCGTTGATGAACACGGAGTGGTCCTTGTACCTGTCGTAGAACATGAATGCGGTCAACTTGTCAGCCTCGTTCTCATAGACAGCGGTGACACCGTCCGCGTAAACGGAGCGTCCCTGGTCGTATGGAGTGCCTTCGCTGAAGAGCAGGCCATTTCCGAGCATGAGGTCCTGGCGTCCGAGGGTGAGTGTCAGATGCCCGTCCATCAGGTTCTTGAATACGATGTTTGCGGCATCGACATAGACTTCATCGGGGAATTCCCATGGTGCGCCAGCGTTGTTATGCCTTGCTGGGCTGGTTGTGACATAGTGGAACCTGTTTCCGAGGCGGAGGTTGATGGTCATGTCATCAGCAATGTCCAAAGCACCATACACTCTTGTCCTGATACGGAAGTATTCAGTGGAGTGGTTGTGGTTCTTTGGTGCATTTGGGGCGACTACGCCAGATGTGTAGCCTTCGTAGCGTGCGCGGATGTCTCCGCCGAGGCGCAGTTGCATGTCATCTGCAAGTTTCAGGCTGTATTCAGCCTGTACGAATGCCGCGCAAAGCAGTGCAACCAAGAAAGCAAGTTTGGTCTTCATTTGGTTTTTCCTTTTTGTTAGGGTTGAATTATGGCAGGCGGGCAAGTGCCTTTGCCAGTTCCTCGTCAGTTGGAATATAATCATTCATTTGACCTTCATTGAAGCGCTGGTATGCAAGCATGTCGAAGTAGCCTGTGCCAGTCAAGCCGAACACGATGTTCTTTGCTTCGCCAGTTTCCTTGCATTTGAGTGCCTCGTCGATGGCGACTCTGATGGCATGTGAACTTTCGGGGGCGGGGAGGGTGCCTTCCACGCGTGCAAACTGGGTTGCCGCGGCAAAGACGTCGCTCTGTGTGACGGAGGTTGCCTCGATGACACCCTGGTCATACAGTTCCGAGACTATGGAGCTCATGCCGTGGTAGCGGAGGCCGCCTGCGTGGCTTGGGGATGGAATGAAGTCGCAGCCCAGTGTGTACATTTTCGCCAGAGGGCAGACTCTTCCTGTGTCGCAGA
>JAFYGL010000293.1 GCA_017543165.1 Victivallales bacterium
AAAAACTCTGCGTCTCTGCGTCTCTGCGCCTCTGCGTTGAAATGCAAATGAAACAGGAGAAATGTGATGATAATCAGGGAAAGCAGGCGTAGTTGTTTTTATTTCGGCGAGGAGATATTGCTGCGCCTGGCGATGTTCAACTGGACGCCTGTGAACCAGAAGGACTGCACGCTGCTGTTCAAGCTGGATGGCAGGGTGGTGGAGCGCAGGGAATTGCCATCGGTGGGCACCCATAGCGACAACATTGAATGGCGCTATGACAGCAAGGCATTGCGTCTTGGCGAGCATAAACTGGAGGTCTCGCTTCGCAACAATGGCGGCATCGACCTGAAGAGCGCGTTCCCGATATGCATTGTGGAGCGTCCCAACCAGAATGGCATGGCAAATTGGCATTGGCCAGCCACCGTGCATTATGATGCGCTGGAGGCGAGCCGTGAAAGTGCGTTGCGCGAACTGGACAGGCTGCGGGACTGCGGATTCACCTGGGCCAATTTCAGGGACGAATGGGCGTTGCTGCATCCTGACGATGCGGTTTTCCTGATTGAGGAGGCCATGAAGCGGGGCATTGAACTGGGCATTCTGGTGGAGAATGCGA
The DNA here is from genome assembly GCA_017543165.1 of Victivallales bacterium. The sequence goes on from JAFYGL010000293.1 coordinate 596, forward strand.
AAGGAGGCATTTTCCGCAGAAGTGGCGAGAACGATGGAAAATGCCTTCTGACACGGGAGGGCGAAATCAAGAATCTGCTTAATCCGCATACGTCCTATTTCCGCAGGAAGGTGACGCTGCATACACAGCGCCTGATGGAGTTGTTCAAGGATTTTCCAGCGGTTCGCACCATGTTCGTCAACAGTGAACTAGAGGATATGCTTTGCCTTGCCTGCGACAAGAAGAGCCTGGCGATGCACGAGAAGAAACTGGGATTCCCAATCAGCGACTTGCGTGGAACTTTCAGGACGGATGCCTTCGCATACACTGATCCCAAGTGCGTAAAACCAGGAGTGGTGGCGGACGATGACAAGGAAGTTGCGTATATGCGCTATTATTTCACCGAGGGCGACGGCTGGTCCGCCACCAATCGCCTGATGGCGAAGATTGCCCATGAATACAGGCCTGACATGCTGGTGCTGTCGGACCCGTACAGGCTGTGCCCAATCCCAGAGCGTTTTGCGGGGATGGATGCGGTCAGCAGTTGGACTTATACCAATCCCGACCCCAAGACCTCCCTTTTCGCGGAGACGCTGGATTGCGTGTCGCGTCATTTGGGCAACAAGAGCGTGCCCAGCATCACGCTGTGGAATTATGCGGGGAGTTTGTTCCCCAGCGGCGCAAACCGCTTTGCGCGTGAGTTCACGGTGCGCATGGGGCCTGACCGCTGGAAGGAGTGCGCATGGATATACTTCTCCAGAGGCTGTGCCGCCATTGGCAGCTATTTTGGAAGTCCCATGGAAATCTACATTGAAGGCGGGGACGAGCATATCTACTCCCATGCCACGGAGGGGGCCATTGCCTCGTTCAGCCATGAGGTCATGCAGCCATTTGGTGAACTGGCCCGTTCCACGGAAAACACGCCCAGGCAGGTGGCCGTGCTGGACTGCCTGACGGCGCGTGTCTATGGCGACAAGGAAAGGGAGCATACCCACTACGCCAACTACCAGATATACAACTTCTCCATCTTGCTGGCGATGTGCCATGTTGGCTTTGATGTGGTAATCGAGGAAGATGTGCTTGCTGGCGTGCTTGCCAACTACAATATGCTGGTGCTTGCCAGGGCGGATGTGCTCAGCGCCTCCGTGCACAAGGCGATATGCAAATATGCCAAGGCAGGCGGCATTGTGATTGCGGACAGGCATTGCCGCGCCAATATCCCGAACATGCAGGTGTTTGATTTTGACTTTACGCACAGGCGCGGCGTCAATGCCAATGCCATTTCCAGCAGCAAGGACTATGCCTCCAAGGATGACAAGAACAGCGTCGCCATTGTCAGCAAGACCAGCGTAAAGGGCATGACCGCCGATGAGGACAGGGCGATCATGGAGAAATACGCTGCGGAATTGCAGGCGTTCTTGAAGGACAGGCTGCCAGCTCAGCTGCATTGCGACACGCCACGCATTCTGCTGAACATGCGCCAGGCTGGGGAGGCAACATATCTCTTTGCCGTGAATGACAACAGGACATACGACGAGCGTACATCCATCTGGAAGTCCATGGAGGAAAAGGGGCTGCCGATTACAGGTAGCATGACGGTGGACTTGCCGTATGAAAAGCCTGTCTTCCGTGAACTGCTATCCGACAGGACGCTGAAAGCGAAGCGCACCGAGGCGGGCTGGAGCGTGAAACTGGAACTGCCTGCGGCGGGCGGCGCGATAGTCGCCGTCACGGAGAAGGGCGCCCTGCCAAAGCCAACTGTTGCTTGCGCAGTCAATGATGCGTATATGCAGTTGCATATTGGGAATTGCGGCACTACATTACGCCCGTTCAAGGTGGAATACAATGGCAAGAGTCTGGTGCGTTGCTCTCATGGCGACGAGGCGGACTTCATCTTCCCGCTGGCGGCCAAGGAGCAGGCGCCAAAGGCCATCGTCATACAGGACCTGCTGACAGGGGAGACGCTGTAATGTGGGCGCGGCGCCCTGGCGGGAACAGCTGCGGGGCGTTATGCGGGTTGATGTGGGCGCCGAGGCGGCGCCCACTCAGGTTGCCATGGCGAGAACGGCGCCAAGAGAATTACAATGATTTTATATGCGTGTTTCCGCTAAGGCAACCTGAGTGGGC
>JAFYGL010000294.1 GCA_017543165.1 Victivallales bacterium
CTTGCGTAGATGATTGCTGATTCCATTTTTTTGCTCCTTGTTGATTTGACTTTTTAAGATTTCACACTAAATATGGCAAGGATTTTTGAATTCTAACTGTTAATCATTAGAACTAATGGTGGTGATAGCAATCATCGCGATATTGGCGGCCATGCTGCTGCCCGCATTGTCGAAAGCCAGGGACAAGGCAAGGACAATAAACTGCGTCAACAACCTGAAGCAGATTGGAATGTACCGCCAGCTTTATGGAAACGACCACGATGGTATCGTCATGATTTACAACGACGGCCCAGCCTGGAATGCATATATCAAGCATGGATATCTCCAGGGATTCGGACCATTCCTGAGATGCTCCTGGGATGCGGCGGAAATAGGTGTTTACAAGCAGGAGACACTTGATGCTGGCAAGAGTTGGATTGATTCCGAGTACAGATATTACGGATATGGCGTCAAGGGCGCATACGGGGCGGCCGCAGGAAATTACACTGACTTTTTTAGCCAGTACGATCTGAAAAACAAAAATTGGCTCAGATGGTTGGATTTGAAGAAGGTTGACCAGGCATCCAGCATGTACACGGATGCGGACAGCAAAACTTCATCGGGAAGGATTCAGTCATCGACGCCCCATTTCTCCAGCGAGACTGCTTCAAGATTCTGCCTTGTCCATGACGGGAAGATGAACGCTGCATTTTGCGACGGCAGCGCAAGTGGCGTAGATAAGGCAGCTATGGTTGAATGCCTGAAATATGAGTTTGCCCGTGCCGTGGCAAAGGGCAATGCTCATCGCTATTACTACAGCAATAAATTTGCCATTGATGAAAGTTATCTTGTCTATGGCACAAAACAGTGAATACCACATGAGGAAATGAGATGAAGAAGATACCAGTAAGTTTGATCATAGATGACGGCGGCGTGGTGGACATGTCGTTCTTCGGGCAGTCGGCGTACCCCCATGAATTGCTGGTGCCCATGTCTTTTGCAAAGAGGTTTTCAGATATCTGCCGCAAAAACGGCGTCAAGGGCAAGTTCTCTGTCATTCCAATGCCAGGCGGCCTGGGCCGCATTGACCAGCGGCTGAACAGGGTGCCGACACGCGTGCTCAAAAGCATGCTCAACTTCATCCGCAAGGAAATCGAGCCGATATTCTCCATCACCCCTGAAATACTGACACATGACGTGGCATACGACCTGGCAAACCAGAACTACTGCCACGTTTACGAGGACGCATATTTCTCAAAGTTGAATGCACAGGAAATCGCCGACTACATCGGCCTGGCATTGGAGATACTGTGCAATGTGGATTTGCATCCAACTGGCGTTACATCCCCATGGCACTGCGGCATTGACAATGAGCAGAACTACGCCGAAGGCATCGGCAGGGCATTCAAGAAGGTCATGGGCAGGGACTGTAGTTTTTATTTCCTGCACAGCCGCTACAAACTCAGCACAAAATACTGGCCCGAACCAAAACTGATGTGCGACACGGAAACCGCAGGAAAGGTGGTGACAATTCCAAACAACACGTTTGACGCATTCTATGCCACCACGCAGCCAACCACACGCAGGGCGGCACGCGCCAGCGCAAAAGAGAATATCGACATGATCCTTAGCCCCGACGGGCGTACTGGCATGGCTAGGGAACATTTCGAAAACGGGCATCCAATCATCCTGATCAGCCATTGGCAGCGCCTGTACTCAGACGGGTCCCAGATTGGCCTGGACGGCCTTGAAACTCTGGTGAAACGCGTGAACAAGGTCTTCGGCACACAGGTGGAGTGGAAGACATTCGAGGAAATCACACAGGATTACATTTGAGGCGCCTTGCCACCCGCGCATGGCAGTCCCGCGTCCTGACGCGCGGCCAATGGCCGCGCGGATAAGCGCACCTGGCAACAGCCGCGCGGAGCAACATAGTCTGCGAGGAATTGAATCAATCTGGAGAAGTGAAATGAAATTGTATCTATTTGTCTGCGTTCTTGCAATGTCGTTGCTGACGGCGGCGGAGAACGAACTTTTCAAGAACCCCAAATTGGAGAAGAATGCCGCAGGCTGGGCAAACTGGGGAAGCAAGATGGGCTTGAAACTGGTCAGTGTCCAGGATGGATTGCATGTCACGGCAATTGGCCCCAAACTCAACCAGGGACCTGCGCAGACCATGAAACTGAAGCCTGGCTATGAATACGAGTATTCCTGCAAAATCAAGGGCAAACTCGCTGAAAATGCGCAGGTCGAAGTCCTCCATTGGCATTTTCCGCAGATAAAGAGGAGCGGTTGCCTCAGAAAACTGCGTGGGGAATTCGACTGGTGGGAGCACAAGGTGAAATTCACCGTGCCCGCAAATTGCGATGGCAATACAGTGCTGCGCCCGATTCTGATGACGGGGCCTGGCGAGATTACGATGGAATGGGCCTCCCTGAAGGAAATTGGCGAGAAACTGGCTACAAAAAAGGAAGAGGGCAAAATCCCTGAGATTGTGCCAGTCGTGCATCCAAAGAAGGTCATTGACCTGTCCAATGAGCAGCCAGTGAACGTGCGCATGCACATCAACGAGAAAGTGTCGCAGCCAGTCCAGGGCTGCTCGGTGGTGAATCAGGACGGGACCTTCGTAATCAATTACAAGTTCACGACGCTTGGGCATGACGCGGTGATGTTTGACATTGCCAGGGAACTGGATTCGTGCAAGAAGGTTTCCATGGAAATCACATCCAACGGCAAAGGGCATAGGCTGTTCTTCGTGCTGACTGACAAAAGCGGAGAGGCGCATCTGACGAACAAGCCAATCATGCTGTCATTCCAGGGCAGCAAGAAAATCGACATGGTGATTCCACTGCCTCAGGAAAAACCATACGACATACTGGACAGCAACTGGGGCGGCGATGAAAACCAGCACCTGGACATGCCTTTGAAAAGCCTGACTATCGTACTGGACGACTGCCCCGACGCATCCACGGATTCTGGCGTCATTTCAATCAAGAACCTTAAAGTGGGGAATTGGTGAAGCTATGAAAATGAAATACTTGCTTTTGCTGGCATGCCTGTCATTCGCCCTAAAGGCTGAAATTATTGTTCCAAAGACCAATGTGGCACCAAGACTTGACGGCGTGCTGGAGCAGGGCGAATGGCCAGAACCTCTGCCATATCCATTCAAGCAAGTCGTTTCAATGAAGGAGACTGAGGACAAAACCCAGGTCCGCATGCAGTATGACGATGAATACCTGTATGTGGCTTTGACCAATCCAAAGGAACATCCCTCCACAAATGCGGGCGTCTTCTCGCAGCCTCGCTATGAATTGCGTTTTGGGAAACTTCCTGAATTTAAAGTGTTTGCCGTTACTCTGGACGGCAGGTATCTGTACCCCTCCGATGGATGGAACGCAGTCACCAAAAATGGCGTCATGGAGATGCGTTTTCCTCTGACGCTGATTTCAGGATACCGCATCTATTCCACAAATATTGTGCGAGACAACGGCAGTTTCGGCACTTCCATGTTCCCCATCCCGAAGCCGTCCTACCAGGAACCCGATTGTATGCGTAAGATTTATCTGGGCTCTCCTGCGGAGATTGCGGAGGCAGAGAAAAAACTGGTGTCCAATGAACATGCATTGCAGTCCTCCATGCTGGAATATTGCAAGCGTTTTGCGGGCAGAA
>JAFYGL010000295.1 GCA_017543165.1 Victivallales bacterium
CAGTCCACTGTCCACTGTCCACTTAATCACTTGCAAAGGAAAATACCAATATGACGGAAGAAAATACGTCGGATGAAGGCAATCTAGATGCTGTAATGCGCAAATTTGACAGGGAATCCAATGTGCGCATTTGGACAGGCTGGAGAAGATTGGCGGTAAGGGGCTTTTTTGCACTTTTCTCCCTTTACTGCATATATATGACGCTGTTCTCCACTGCCCTTCCGGAAATCAGGCTGTCCCTTTTTCTGGGATTGATAAATGTGGCGGGCTACCTGGTTTTTCCATTGCGCAGAGGATGCCAGAAAACAGACCGCATTCCCTGGTATGACATTGTGCTGCTGGCGTCGGGCGCAGCGTGCTTCCTCTATCATGCGGCAAACGCCCTGCCCATAATCAAGCAGATGGGACGCATTGGCAGCTTCCAGATTGCCATTGGCATAGTCGGGCTTCTCTGCCTGGCGGAATTGTGCCGCCGCTGCGTGGGCCTGCCAATACTGTTCGTAGCAGGCTCGCTTCTGGCATACACCTTCTGCAACAAACTGTCCTTTGCGGGCACTCCCTTCAACATTGTCCTGCGGGATGTGTCATATACCCTGTTCTACTCCACCTCTGGTGTCCTTGGCACTCCAGTGAATGTCTGCTACACTTACATCGTGCTCTTCATCATCTTCGGCGCATTCCTGGAGAGAACCGAAATCGCCAACTTCTTCATTGCGCTGGCGAACCGCCTTGCTGGCTGGTCAAGCGGAGGACCAGCCAAGGTGGCGGTAATCTCCTCTGCGCTTTGCGGCATGGTGTCTGGCTCATCAGTAGGCAACACTGTCACCACAGGCTCGATTACCATCCCCATGATGAAGCGCACTGGATACGGGCCGGACTTCGCGGGCGCAGTCGAGGCCTCCTCCTCCACAGGCGGACAGCTCATGCCGCCAATCATGGGGGCCGCCGCCTTCCTCATGGCGGAATACATGGGCATCCCATACATCAAAGTCGCATTAAAGGCAACCATACCCGCAATCCTGTATTTCGCAGGCATTTTCATAGCAGTCCACCTGGAGGCCAAGTCCCTGGGACTGAAGGGAATGCCGACATCATCCCTGCCCACATGGAAGCATCTGCTGCGCTCCTGCTACCTGACAATACCTCTGTTCCTGCTGGTGGTGCTTGTTTCAACAGGAGCACGCACCATGGCATTTTCGGCAGCAATTTCCATTGTGGTGGCGATGCTGATTGGCTTTGTGCATTTCACTGCCCGTGGCTGCTGCGACAATACATTCAGCACCTCGTTGCGCAATGCCGCAAAAGGCACGGCCAGCGCCTCCTGCGATGCACTGGTGGCAGGTGCACGAGGGACAATCACCGTCGCCGTCGCCTGCGCAATGGCTGGCATCATCGCTGGCTGCATCACCACCACGGGCCTTGCCTCAATTGTCATCAACGCCACTGTCAAACTGGCCGGAAACGCCACCATCATAGGACTGCTGCTGACCATGCTCTGCTGCATAATACTGGGCATGGGGGTGCCAACCACCGCAAACTACTGCATCATGGCCTCCACATGCGCACCCATTCTGGTGCAACTTGGCTTCCATCCAGTGGTCGCACATTTCTTCGTGTTCTATTTCGGGATTGTGGCGGACATAACACCGCCTGTCGCCCTGGCCGCATACGCAGGCGCCGCCATCGCCAAGGCCAATCCAATGAAGACTGGCGTCAACGCCACAAAGCTTGCCATCGCCGCATTCATCGTGCCGTACATCTTCGCATACAGCCCCAACATGCTGCTGGAGGGACTAAATGGAGGCCCGCTGCACATAGCATTGGAGATTGCGATGATTGTGGCAACGGCTATAATCGGCCTTTTCGGCATCGGCGTAGCGCTTAACGGGAATTTGTTCAGGCCCGTGCATCCTGTGTTGCGCCTGCTGTTCGCGACAGCTGGCCTGCTCATGGTCTATCCAGGGCACATCACCGATGCCATCGGCCTGCTTTGCATAATCATATTGTGCTTCATCCAGGCAAAAAAAGCCTCTGCTTAGTGTGGACTGTGGACTGTGGAC
>JAFYGL010000296.1 GCA_017543165.1 Victivallales bacterium
ATATACAGGACAACGCGTACGCCATGAATGAAATTGAGCGCAGCTGCTGCTATGAGGATTTTGAACGCTCCAGCATCTACTGCGAGAAGGAACTCAAGGCCGCGGGATTTTCCAATGTGGAGCGCATCAGGCATGAGGCCGATGGCGTAAGCTGCGCTTTTGACTGCGTCATGCCAGAAGCCTGGGATTTGGACAAGAAAAAGAGGTCGTTCCTGGAGATTATGGATGATGCGCTGCCAGAAAGCCAGCGCGTTATTGCCGACAGTTTCCGCAATCCATTGCATGTGGCTGTGTGGAGTGCGCCCACGCCTTCAAAAGGAATTACAGCCGAGGTTGTGGACTTCAATACATTGGAACCTGGCCATTACGAGGAGGCCCGCGGAAAGTGGCTGCTCTTTGCCTCCCGCGCCAGATACACATCCTTGTCACCAGCGCCATTGCTGTGGGGATTGTACCGTGAGTTGTGCAATGCGGGCGTTGCGGGCATTATTTTCTGCGATTTGAATTGTGCGGAAATATTGCCCAACGACCTGTGCTGGCAGAATGGCATCGGCTACACGGGCTGGTATCTTACCAAGGGCGAGAAGCATCTTCCATTCTTTTCCATTACGCCGCTGGTGGGACGGCGCCTGCTCAAACTCATGCAGAAGGGACCAGTCACCTTGCATGGTGAATTGCACTGCCGCAACTACGATGGCAGCATACACACGGTAACTGGCGTCATTCCAGGGGAAAGCAAGGATGAAATCGCCCTTATGGCGCATTTGTACGAGCCATTCGTGAATGACGATGCGGCGGGCTTTGCGTTTTTGTGCGAATTGGGGCGCCAGATGGTGGAGCGTGGCATAAAGCCAAAGCGCACATTGCGCGTGGTGTTCTCAATGGAACTTTACGGCATGGCCGCCTATATGTCGAAGCATAGCAAAAATGTGGTGCTTGCCGCCAATTTCGACGGCATTCCATTCAAGGAATCCGTGGGCAAGACCAGGATCAGGCTGACGCCGTTCTGCTGCGCCCATTTCACCGATTGGCTGAACTATGATGTGCTGAAGGCATTGCTTCCCGACGATGAAAAAATATCCACGGAGAATGCCTCGTATTCAGACGACACCTTCACCAACGACCCCTATTTCGGCAAGGGCGGCATTCCCACATTCTGGTTCCATGGCTTAGGCGGGCGAGGTCATCATAGCACAGGCTATCTGTTTGATCCCGATTGGGAGGACGCCACCAGGAAACTCCCCGTGTTTGCCGCCTTGATTGAATACCTGCTTTGCACGGACAAACTGCCCGACTACAGTAAACACGCCCTTGACGACTTCAATAAAAATGTGGATAATATCATCCTTGACAGCCGCCTTTCTGCATCAGACAAAAAAATCTGGATGGAGGCGGAGTATTTGCGCCATACCCTGCGGCTTAAATCTGTGAATGCCTTCACGGGGCAGGCTGTTGACTTCCAGGCACTTGACAAGGCATGGGAAAAAAATAGCAAACGCCTGGCAAAAATGACCGAAGGGCGGAAATTGAGCGCTGCCGAGCAGAATGCCTCGCACCTGGTGCCGAAGCGCGGAAAACTGGGCTTCCCGTTTTCGCTGGGAGCTGTCCCATTGCAGGACAGAAGCCCCGTGTTCCTGTCCCATAACACATGGGCCTTCTTCGACGGCAAGCGCTCCCTGCTTGAGTGCATTCGCATGGCGGACGCGGAAAGAGGCGTCCCAAGCACAAACAGCAAGATTGCCCAGGACATCGCCGAACTAAAACGCCTTGAAAAATACGGCTACGTCTCGCTTGAACGCGTATGACAGTGGACAGTGGACAGTGGCCAGTGGACAATGGACAATGGACAGTGGACTGTGGACTGTGGACTATCGAAAACATTACGCTATG
>JAFYGL010000297.1 GCA_017543165.1 Victivallales bacterium
GGGCGATCATCGTCGGCGAAAAGACATACGGCAAGGGCTCGGTGCAGACGCTGTTCAACATCGGCGGCGGCAATGTGCTGAAGCTGACGGTGGCGCACTACCATACACCGAACAAGGACCGCGTCATCAACAAGGTAGGCATTACGCCTGACGTGATATGCGAACCGCCCAGCAAAGACAGAAGGGCATTCCACAGAAGAAGGCTCTTTGGAAAAATGCACCCGCAGTACGACCCCTGTGTAAGGGCGGCCCTGGAGGCAATGGAAAAGGAAAGACAACAATGAACAATGAAATAATACAATATGTCGAGAAACTGGGCAACTTGCTGAAGGCCAGGCATGAAACAGTGGCCACTGCGGAATCCTGCACGGGCGGCGGCATCGCCGCTGCAATGACGGAGGTGGCAGGCTCGTCGGAATGGTTCATGGGCGGCTTTGTCACATATTCCAACCAGTGGAAAATGCAGAGGCTGGGTGTTTCGGGGGACACCCTGGCGCAGTTCGGCGCGGTCAGCCAGCAAACCGTGACGGAAATGCTCACTGGCCTGCTGAATGTCGGCGGCACAGACTACGGCGTGGCAGTAAGCGGCATTGCCGGCCCTGGCGGCGGTACGCCTGACAAGCCTGTGGGCACGGTGTATGTGGGCGTTGCAGGCAAGGGCTGGAACGAGGTACGGCGCTGCCATTTTGACGGCGACAGGAGTGCCGTCCGCGAGAACACCATACTCAAGGCCCTCCAAATGCTGCTGGCTCATCTGGAAAAATAGGTTTTCCTGAAATAAATCGTTAAAAATTATCGTAAATTTTAGTGAATTCCATAAAAAGTGTAGTAATGAAGACATCTTTGAAAATCGGCTTGCGAAATATGGGCAGTGCATTATCTTTACCGCAAAATTAAAAATCGCATTGTAAACACAACATAACCAAAAAGGAAAACATCATGGCAAAAGAAGCAGCGACAGCAGGAAACGACGCGAAGGAACGCAATTTGAAGGCGGCACTTGGGCAGATAGAGAAGGCATTCGGCAAGGGAAGCATAATGAGGCTGGGGGACCAGGTGCAGGAGCAGGTCCCTGTGATAAGCTCTGGCGCAATGGCACTGGACATTGCATTGGGCTGCGGCGGCTTCCCAAAAGGCCGCATAATTGAGATTTTCGGGCCTGAAGCATCTGGCAAGACCACGGTCTGCCTCCATGCAATGGCCAATGCACAGAAGCAGGGTGGAACCTGCGCATTCATTGACACGGAACACGCCCTGGACCCAAGATACGCGAAAATCATCGGCGTCGATACGGACAATCTCCTCATCTCGCAGCCAGACTGCGGTGATGACGCGCTTAACATAGCGGAAACACTGGTGGAAAGCGGCGCCATTGACGTGCTGGTAATCGATTCCGTGGCGGCTCTGGTGCCGCGGGCGGAAATCGAGGGGCAGATGGGGGACAACCACGTGGGGCTTCAGGCCAGGCTTATGTCCCAGGCACTGAGGAAACTTACCCCCATAATCAACAAGAACAACACCTGCGTCATCTTCACCAACCAGATACGCGAGAAGATAGGCGTCATGTTCGGCAGCCCTGAAACCACCACAGGCGGGCGCGCCCTTAAATTCTATGCCTCAGTCAGGCTGGACATTAGGCGCATCGCCACCATCAAGGCCCCTGACGGGCAGGCGCAGGGCAGCCGCGTGAAGGTCAAGGTCGTGAAGAACAAACTGGCACCGCCTTTCATGGAATGCGAGTTTGACATCATGTACGACGAAGGCATATCCCGTGCAGGCTCGCTGCTGGATGTGGCGCTGGACATGAAGATTCTCGAAAAGCGTGGCTCCTGGTTCTCATTCGGCGAACAGCAGGTGGGCCAAGGCCGTGAGCAGACCAAGAAGATCATCGCCCAGGACGAGGCACTTGCTTCCAAAATCGAGGCGCTCATCCGCGAGAAGATCAGCAAGCAGGCCAGCGTGCAGCAGCCAGTTGAAGATGACGAACTGCCGCCAGACGAGGATTTTGACGATAACGCACAGGCCTAGTGTGGTGTTTCAGCGGAAAAGCGCGCCCGCCAGCAGCCGCATGGAAACATCGCGTCCTGACGCGCGGCCAATGGCCGCGCGGAAAAGCGCGCCCGCCAACAGCCGCATGGGAAACTATGCGTGGCGCAACTCGCAAACAAAAATCTTGAAAACTACATCAGCTCTATTTGTTTCAATTCCCTCTTGAAACAACAGAGCGCCAGTTTTAACAGCAATGCCCGAAACAGTGAAAGTCAAATGCCCAGATTGCGGCAAAACCGCATCGATTTCAGTCATAAATCTGATTGATGCAGGTGATGCCGTGCACTTGAAGGAACTCTTCAACGGCAGCTTGAACAGCGCGGTCTGCCCTGGCTGCGGCAGAAAACTGGTCGCGCCTTGCGACCTGACATACAAGGATGTGAACCCGCCATTCATCCTGTTTGAAATGCCACGGGAGGACGAAACACCTGTCGAGGAGATAGAATTGAAAATGGACGAGTTGGCGACAGAGATTTTCGCAAAGGCAAATCTGCCTCGCCCCACAGTTCGCATAACTTTCAGCAGGGCTGACTTCATAGAGAAAATCGCAATCAGGCGCATGGGATTTGACGACAGGCTCCTTGAATTCGCAAAACTGCAACTGTTTCGGACTGTTGAGGAACCACAGTTGATGCAAAGCAGGCACAGGCTGCTGCTGGACTACTCCCACTGCACGGACGAGATACTGGCATTCCTTATCTATGACCTGGAGGACGGCAAGTTTGTCAATTCCCTTCATGTGCCAATGGAGGAATTCAAGTCTCTAGTTCATAGTTATGAGAACGACCGCGAGGCTCAACTGGAATTGGAGGCGGCCTTCCCTGGCTGCTATGTCTCTGCGGAAAAACTGCTGTAAATAACGGGATGATTTCAAAACTGCCAATGTGAGCGCCGAAGCGGCGCCAACTCATGTTGGAGCAGGAAGAAGGAAAAGTTTTGGAATTTCCTAATAACATAAGGTGATTTTATGAAACATGCATTAGTTTTGTTGTTTGCGCTGCTTTCAATGGCAGTGGTAGCCGATAAGATCAAGAACGAGGACATTGGCGAGGTCATATTTGATTCCAGGCGTACTGAACTCGTCCAGGCGCAGCAGGCCGAGGTGGAGAAAGATTTCAAGTCGGCGGCCAAAAAATACCGCAAGCTGGCGGAAAAAATCGGCGAACGGGATATCCAGGCCGCAATCTTCCTGCGGGAGGCCCTTTGCTGGAAACGTGCAGGAAAAGTACATGATGCATACGAATGCTATAAAAACACCATCCAGCAATATCCTTTGTATATTTCATACGAGGAGGTGGTTCCCCAATTGCGCGAATTGGCCCATGCATTCGTAGATGGAAACGGAACCTTCCTCGGTCTGAGGGACAAGGAAACCGCCATCGCAATCTACAAGCTCATCATTCTTGAAACACCAGCGAACAATGAATCCCCGAAGGACAGGACCAATATGGCAAAGCTCCAGGTCGAAGTCGGCAAGGTGGAGGAGGCTATAAATACATACGCCGACCTGCTCCGCAACTATCCTAAAGAGCAGGATGCGCGCTTGGAAATGGCACAGCTGCTGATGGACCTGTCCAGAAAAAGCGACGGAGACGGCAGCCGCCTCAGAGCAGCCGAAAGGCATGCCAAAATCATACTGGAGCAAAATCCCAACTATCAAAGGAAGGAAGAGGTACAGGCTCTAATCGAGGATGCCAGGGAAAGGGAGGCGCAGCGCATGCTTGACATGGCCCATTTCTACCTGAGGAGGAGCCATTACAGGCCCGAGGCCGCAAAACGCTATATCAATGAGCTGATTCTTCAGTACCAGGGCTCTGCACCTGCCTGGGAAGCCAAGAGACTGCTGGATGAACATCCCGCTTTCAAGAAAATGGAGAATAAACCTAATGAGCAAACTAAATAAAAATATGGCGATTTTATTCGTTTTTATTGCTGTATTTTGCAGTTCATGCTATCATTTGACGGGGCATAACAAAAACCTTGCCATGGTCAGCATCGCCAATGTGCACAATGACACAGTTGAACCGCAGTTGAGCTCCATGCTACATTCCGCTCTTGCTGAACAACTTTCCCATGTGCGCAAGGCAAGCAGCAAGCCCTTATATCCTTTGGACCTGAAAATCATCAGCCTGGAGAACAGCAATGTGGCAAGGGCGGAAATAAGGGACAAGTTGAGCAGGGACGATGACAGCGACGCATACCAGACTGTGTTGTACCGCATAACCATCAAGGTGCAATATTCGCTTGAACTCCAGGAAGGGAAGTCGCCTGTTTCAGGCGTTGTCAGCGGCATCGGTGATTTGCCCAAGATGCATGACCGCAATGTCCCGCTCCAGCATGCCCTTAGACTTGCGGCAAATGACGCCGCAAAGAAGATTATAGACGCAATAGGCGATGCGCCGCAGATGCAGCCTTGATTATGTCGTTTAGAATTGGCCAGGGCTTTGATTTGCATCGTACAGTAGAGGGCAGGCCTCTCGTCATGGGAGGCGTTGTCATTTCGTCTCAATTTGGTTTGCTGGGCCATTCTGATGCTGATGTGCTGCTTCACGCTATAACAGACGCATTGCTTGGCGCACTGGCGGCAGGCGACATTGGCACTTGGTTTCCTGACACGGATCCTGCCTATAAAGGCGCCGACAGCGCAGACCTTTTGCGAACCGTGCTCGCCTCGAACATATTCAAAGGCTGGCGTATTGTGAACCTCGATTGCACTGTCTTTGCTGAACAACCTAAATTCGCGCCCTGGCGTCAGCAAATCCGCGCTTCGCTGGCAAATATTCTAAATTGCCCAATAGAAAATATCTCCGTCAAGGCAAAGACCAATGAAAAACTAGACGCTGTAGGCGCAGGTCTTGCCATATCGGCAGCTGCCATAGTGCTTTTGGAAAATACTCCCTTCTGAATAGTGGACAGTGGACAGTGGACAGTGGACTGTGGTCAGTGGTCTGTGAATGGGCGTATGCCCACGTTTAGCAGCCACTGCCCAAAAAGCGGGGCGATGGTATCGCCCCGCACTGAACAGTCCACAGTCCACAGCCCACAGTCCACAGTCCACATAAAACGAACATGTTCTCCCTATTTGACTTTATCAGTCCACCGATTTGCCCCTGTTGCAGGGGCGAGTTGTGCATAGGGCCTGGTCATTTATGCGAGAACTGTGAGAGCCAGTTGCCTTTGTTGCCTGAAAAACGCTGTCCAGCCTGCGGCGGTCCCAATTCAGGCTATCTTGCATTATGCAATGACTGCATTGACGTGGAAGGTGGCCGTCCCTGGAAGCAGGCGGCCTCGGCGCTGCCCTTTACAGGCATTGCAAGGAAGCTGATACACCTGTACAAATTTCGCAATTGCCTGGCAGTTGCGCCTTTCCTGGCGGAACGGATGTTTGAGGCATGGGACAAATACTGCGGGGCATGCCAGATAGATGCCATTACCTATATCCCACTGCATTTCACAAGATATTTCACAAGAGGCTACAACCAGTCTGAAATACTGGCGGACATGCTCTCAAAAAGGCTGGAAATCCCAAAATGCAAGGCATTGAGGCGCAGACGCAGAACCTCACAGCAGGCTAGGCTTGGCCTGAAAAGCAGAATGGCAAACATGGCAGGCGCTTTCACCGCAGACGAAAAATGCATTTCAGGCAAACGCATCCTGCTGATAGACGATGTTTTCACCACAGGCACCACATTCAGCGCAGCCACGAAAACATTGCTGAAGGCAGGCGCAAGCGAGGTCTATGTGCTCTCCGCCGCCAGAGCGTAAGGCGAACACTCCATTGACAGTGGACAGTGGACTGTGGACTGTGGGTGTCTCGGGTTAAAAGCCCAGCGCTATTCTGCGCGGCACGCTATTCCGCGCGGCCATTGGCCGCGCGTCAGGACGCGTGACCGCCATCCACGTTTAGCAGGCACAGCACTATCCTCGAAAACA
>JAFYGL010000029.1 GCA_017543165.1 Victivallales bacterium
GTAGGGCGACTTGCGCACTTCCGCGCCAGCCTCGCCGTCCTCCGCCTTGAATTGCGCTTCAACGTTGGACTTCATGCCCACTGCGGTCTCCACCCTCAATTCCAGTCCCGTGCGGGAATCTAGCAGCGCAAAGCCGCCAGCGCTGCCCTGCTTCAACACAAGATTGCCCGCCTTGAAACTGTCCTTTATGGCACCACGCCGAGGTATGCGGGACACTGGCGGCGGCAGCAGTTCCTGCTTAAGATAGCCTATCTCCAAATTGCGCACGCAAAGTTTGCCCGCATTGGCCCTGGCATTGAAGAAACGCAGGGAATTGCCATCCACTCCCCGCACCACGTCGTCGATACGCATAAGGAAATCCGCCCCATTGCCTTCATTGCAACTTCCATTGGCGGACTTGGCGTCAGGCGCGAATATCATCACCATCCTGGCACCGCTGAACACGGAGAAACTACGCCCTGGATATGCCTTCAGGTGGAACGCGGGCTCACGGTTCAGCAAACGCTCGTTCTCGCGGGCATAGCGCGTCAAGGGCATCTCGTTTATGCTCAATTCTGGAAATTCGTTGCAGCCTGCTGGGCGCTGCGCCGCGGTGAACATATTGCATTTCAACACGGGAAGCAAGCCCTTCTTCTCTGGAAGCGCAGGGAGGTCGAAAATCTTCTCATCCGCGCCCTGGATCAAATCAAAGTCAGGCAGTTTAATCGCTTCCTCCAGTTTTTCATTGAACAAGGTATTTCCCATGAGCATAAACGAACTTAACAGCAGCAAAACAAGGTATTTCTTCATAATGGTAGATGCGAGCAATGCTAATTCAGGTTGAAAGTGCTTAGTACCAGTCCATGTAGTTGTTGGCATTTTTTGCAGACGGGCCATTTGTGAAAGGCGGCCACAAATATGCATGGCAAGTAGTTGTCATGTGGGGATTGAATTCGTTGCGCGAGAATTGCGCTATTGTCTTTTCATTGGTGACATGCCCGTCCGCCCAGGACACATTTGTGGAGGCGCCATGTGGCGCACAGAGAATGCCTCCATGTGAATTGCTGTTACTACGTGCATACTGGTCATTGAAACCATAGCGACCACCGCCCCGATTGTTCCAGATTGTTCCTGTAGATTCTTCTACTTCGTTCTGCGTTTCGGCGAAAATCATGCAACCCGATGGATTTTCAATCATCTGCCTCATTGCGGGACCTGCGCGGCGCGGGTCGGAGGCAGCAAGCTCCCTGGTGCATGCGCCAATGTGGTTTCTGTTGTAGCCATAACTGGTGCGGGATGCATTGTTGTAGGACAGATTAACCCCTTCCTTGCGGCCACTGTGTGCGTAAACGGACACGTCATTTGTGTCAAACAAAATCGCCGAATCATTCATTGTGCCAGAAACCAGCAGCATCTTGTTCCAGAAGTGATAGTTTGCATCGCCTGTGGTACCAGGCAACTGGTAGCCAGTAGGGGTATAGCTGCCATCATTATCATCCGTGTAGAGTATCATTGACAAGCCCACCTGCTTCAAATTACTTTGGCACCCTACGTTGTAAGCCTTCTGCCGCGCCTTGCTCAACGCAGGCAACAGCATTGCCGCAAGTATCGCAATAATCGCGATTACTACCAGCAATTCAATTAGTGTGAATTTCCTTTTCATTTTCTGTAATCTCCTTTTAAAAACAATTTCAGCAAGCCATGAACGCCTCGAAATATCGCTGGCCCAAAGTTACGGCAGCCTGGCGGTTGAAGTGCAAGTTGTCCCCCCGATGCCCCAGATCCTTTGCTGGAACAACATACACGCCCTTCATTTCGGCGGCCAGCTGGTACATCGCCTCATCCACCATGGCAATGCCCTTCTCTGGTATTTTATTGTAGAAACTGCCCAGTTCACCCATGATGAAGGGCACGTTTTCACTTAAATCCAGTTCCCGCCTGAAGTTCTCTATCACGGTGCGCAGCTGCCCCTTGTAGTTCAGGTTCATCCTGGCGGCATCCGTCTCGCCCTGGTGCCAAAGCACCGCCACTATCTCGCCGCTTTTCTGCGCCTCGCGTGCAGTGCGTATGGCGTCATCGTAGGGATGGCAATTGGGGTCCACCGTGTCCGCGCCACCTGGAAGCCAGCACGCAAGCCCCGTGCCGCCCACGGACATGGGAATCAGCCCCACTACGCAGCCTGGCTTCGCCTCCAGCAGAAGCCTGCCGAATGTGCGGCCTGGCCCCACGCCCCTGGCGCGGCGGCTGTCATCGTCTGGCAGAACCACATCCCATGGGTCCGCAGTCTCCATCTTGTTGCCCGCAAAGTCGAATATGCCCACGAATGGCCTGTCCCGCGTGATGGGCTCCACCGCAGGACGCCAGCGCAAGTCCTTGGCCATCATGATGAGGCCTGGTATCTCAACCAGATCCTCCTTCTCCGCATAATCCCTGCCAGACATGTTGGACTGCCCGACAAGCAAAACAAGCAAACGTTTCATTACGCACCACCTGTCAATTTTTGCTTGTGCCTCTATCGATCAAAGCTGAATACATATTTGCCCTTCAGTCCCACCTGGTGAGGGCTGTATCCCGCATAGTAGGATGACTTTTCACGGCCCACGTTTCCAGAGGGCTGCTCCACATGGCCATCGGGAAAGCCAATGCTCAAATTGCCATTGTGTATGCCCCAGGGCATATTCCAATAGCCAGCCGTCGAACTGTTGACGGCAAAGCCATCCAGGTATGCGGCATAGTAGCCGCGTGTTTCCTCATCGGGCTTGTCCTGGTATCTGTTGCAATACCCTTCAGATATGAGAACGGCTGACGAAGGCCTCACCACCTTGGACAGCCTCCTGTCGCAACCATAGGAGCCAAAGGCGGAATTGATGAATCTGTTCATTCCATAGCGGGGATACTGGCCGCCGTTTAACCAAGGAGAACTGCTGTTTTCAAAGCTTGTCTTGGTAACACCATAGCATCCGCTGGACCTGTCGCCAGCCACTGTGGAAGGACATGATAAATCCTTTCCAGACAGGCTGCCGCCAGAATACACAATCAACTTGCCAACCCAAATGTCTGTGTATTTCTTATTGTCCTGGGGGTGATAACAATTCTGGTCAGTATATAGCCCGCAGAACACGCCGTCATTGTCCTCTGTGTACATAAGCACATTGAGCATGACAGTCTTGAGTGTGTTCACACAAGATATCGCCCTGGCCTTCTCCCTGGCCTTGCTCAACGCTGGCAGCAGCATTGATGCAAGAATTGCGATAATGGCAATGACAACCAGTAATTCAATCAATGTAAATACTTGCTTCTTCATTTTAGCATTCATTTTATTGTTTCTCCTTTTGGGTACTACCCAACTGTCAAAAAAACTATTCAAAAACCAGTGTTCCGAAATGCTCTGGGAAATGGAAGCCAGGCGAGGGATTCCAGCACATCCAATGGCGGTGCGTGGAACGGTCCGCGCACTTGAAGAAGTTGGCGGTCCACACCTGGCCAGACAACTTTGGATTGATGCCCGCCCTCTCCACGTAGAAGGACAACGGCACCTTGTACGCCACGCGCCAGGTGACTGGCTCCTGTATCTCCTTCTTGATCAAGGCAGGCATGGAGTGGTAGCGCTCGATGGTGTTCATGAACTCCTGGGACGGCTTGTACACATTGCCGCCGCCAAGGAACTCGATTTCGTACAGCAGCATCCTGCCGCCGCAGCTCATCTCAAAGTTGTAGTACTGCGGCACATCCGCAGGCCTGACGAAGAACTCCACGCAGCTGTCCTGGCAGACCGAATCCATGTCGTTCTTCGCAACCGCCTGCACATACTGGTCCTTCACCTGGAACATCACGTACAGGTACTTGTCGTCATACTGTAGTTTTGCCTGCGTATCTGGCAGGTGCACATTCCTGTCCCCGGCCTTCTTCATACAAGGCCCAAGTTTCACGGACTTCAAATGCCCCCAGCTGGCGCCTTCCCATTCACCTGCCAAATCCACCTTGCCCTTTGCCTTTGCCACCTTGTACGGCCCTGGGTAATCCCTGGTGTATGTCAAGATGTAGCCATTGTCCTCGATGGGCCAGCCGTCGCAGTCAACAGGCTTCCTCCACACCCTGAACCACTTGGAAGGCTGCACCTTCGGGAAGCAACCCGCCTCGGGCGCAAGTGCGCTCACCGCCGCATTGTCCTCGCCGCACCTGACCACATTCACGCCCCAGGCGGTCTTGACTACAGGATATGGCCTGGTGAAGCCGTCCGTAGGAATCATCAACTCCAGTTCCCAGCGGTCATCAAAGCGCTTCACGCTCGCCTTTGCGCCTGGGGACCACAGCAAACTGTCCTTGTGGTTCTGGCTTAAATCCAAATCAAAACTCCTGTCGTAAATCGCGCCTTCGGAATTGGCCACCACCTGGAACCAACTGCGCCTGGGCGAGTTGAAGTAAACCTCGATACGCTCATCGGAGAATATCCCCTTGTCATCAGGCAACTTCACACCAGAGGCAAGTTTCGCCATGTTCGAACTGTAGCAGCGAGCCGCCACAAACAGGAACGCACCGTCTTCCGTGAAGCCAAAGGCCACCTCGGTCTTGTCAGCCTTCGCGGCATTGGGTTTGACAGGCGTAAGCGTATGCCACTTGGTGGTGTACTTCGCCAGATTGCCGTCAGGCACGCTCTTTGCCAGGAATATGCTCGCCTCCGCGTACGCGCCCATGGGCTTGTGCTCCTCGTACATGTCCTTGACCTTGGCAATCGCCGCCGCCAACTCGTCCACATGCCTGCGATACGCCGTGCCAGGCTGCACCTTGCCCTGCGCCAACTCCAGCAGTTTGAACAGCATTGGCAAATCCCCTGGCTTGAAGCAGCCTTCCTCCGCATAGATGGAGCGGGAGAACTTGCTGCACCACAATTTCTCCGCGTATGCATGGAACTCCTTCATCTCGCAGGCGGCGGGGCCAAACCACAGCCTGTAGTATTCATCCAGCAACGCATTCAAATCCAGGTCAGGCTCCCACAGCAGCTTGCTGTTCACATACATCATCAGGTGCATCAGAGGAAGTTGCGCTATCTTCTTGTCGGCACCAGTCTCCACTTCCACGCATACGCCGTCGAAATAAGCGCGCTGCTGACGGCGCGTATCCTGGAGTTTTGCAGCGAAGAATTCGGGATAGCTGGGCATGTCCGCGCTGTAGTAGTCCTTCCACAGTTCCTTCTGGAGTGTCTTGCGGCGAGGCTGCATGGCATCATGCATTGCCTTGAGATTGTTGAAATATGCGCCTGCTTGGCGTGGCTGCACATAGTGCGCGGCGGGCAATTCGTCCATGCCAAGAATTACATTCTCTGGCAGCTTTTCATTGAAGAGCTGCTCTGGCACCTCGTTGGAGTTGAAACTATACCAGATGATA
>JAFYGL010000298.1 GCA_017543165.1 Victivallales bacterium
CTGCGGACTTTGCGCGGAAAGCTGTCCCACTGATGCTCTAAAGTTGCTTGGCAGGCGAATGAGCGTGGATGAGGTCATGCGTGATGTCATGAAAGACCAGGTCTTTTATGAGCATTCTGGCGGTGGAATCACATTGTCGGGAGGCGAGCCGTTGGCTCATTTTGATTTTTCGTCATCATTGTTGAGGGCTGCTAAAGCAGCTGGATTGCATACAGCCGTGGAAACCAGCGGCTTTGCGTCTTGGGAGCATATTCAGGCCTTGATTCCTATGGTTGACCTATGGCTTTGGGATGTGAAGACTATACCCGAAAAACATGAAAAGCTGACAGGCATGCCAGCCGAGCTTATTTTGGATAACCTGAAAAATCTGGACCAGGCCCGTGCATCAATCATACTTCGTTGTCCTCTGATACCAGGGGTAAACGACTCTGATGCAGAATTAATGCATATTGCGGCGTTGGCAAATGAATGTTCCCATGTTCAGCGCATTGACCTGGAACCATATCATCCTCTTGGAGAGGGCAAAAGCCAGAAGCTGGGACGAAATAATATTTTTCATTCAGGTTTTGCATCCGAAACTGAAAAGACCCGATGGCTTAAGACGATTTCATCTTATACACGGACTCGGGTAATGTATGCCAGCGGTTCATGATCCTTGATGTAATTTGTTCGTTTTGGCAATTTTAGGCCTGGTTATGACTAGCCTGAGTGTTTGCAGTTTTAAGGGCCCTCACCATAATATGGTGTGCTTGAGATTTTCCATTTTTGCTCCACAGCATGAATGATCTCAGGGCGTTTCCCAGGCCTTTGGCAAATAGGCTTTCACGGCATAAAAGCCTATTTGAGCATTTTCGCACGAGCGTGCTCAAATGCTATCTCCATGGCCGACATTGCCAAAGATCAGGGAAACGCAGGACAGCCCTCATGCTGTGACTTTGAAAAGAAAAATCTCCTTTCGATTCCACGGCACTGACATTTTAACAGGAAGCTATATTCCCTATGTGGATAGGTAATGTGCGCGGCCATTGGTCGCGCACTCAGGACGCGTGACTTCCAGTGGCTCGTAGATGTGCCGATATAAAGGCGGCAAGGAAATCCTGCGTTCTGAATGCGTGGCCAATGGCCGCGCATATAAATATCATTAACCTACCCACATGGAGAACATAGCGATTGCATTAAATTGAACAAATGTATAAAATGCAATGATATTTCATTCTATGCCAATATTAAGAATTTATTTTTATTTCATATTAGATATTTGACAAGACATAATGCGCAAGTATATTTCTGCTGTTTTTATAATTACCAGTATTCATAAGGGGGCTATATTGTATGAGAGGCAGCAATCACAAGAGAAAAGGCTGCGTAAAGGACAGTGCGGCCAAGCAGTATTTCAGGAAGAAGGAGGTCTTTGCCGACCTGTGCAACGCATATCTGTTTCATCAACCAGGCAGACTAAAGCCCTCAAGTCTTGTGGAGATCCCCACCGAATACAATGAACTCTTCGACAAGGCGGGCAGAAACTATAGTCCGCTTATGCTTGAGAGGGACCTGGCGTTCCAGGCGTACACGGACGGCGACAGAAGATATGCACTGCTCTGCGCAGAGTTCCAGAGCACCAATGACGCCACAATGCCTGTGCGCGTCATGAAGTACGACAGCCTCAGCTACGCCTACCAGCTCAGGGAGCGCATCAGCGGGCATGGGGGGAAGCTCATGCCCGTGTCAACCATTGTCATGAATCTTGGCAGGAAGCCTTGGAAAGGCCCCACATCCCTGCATCAGATGTTTCCTCAGGTCGACGGCTTCGTCAGGAGATTTGTGCCTGACTACGCCATCAATGTGTTTGACCCATATGCTTTGGATGAAAAAACTAGGGGAATGCTATGTACAGATTTCAGGAATGTGGTAAATTTGTTTCGCTGTTCAGTGAGCAAGGACATGCTGCTGGAGATGTATCCGAAGGGCGGGACTGCGTATTTGAGTCGTGAAGGCGTGAAGTTGGTGAATGTTTGTCTGGATATGGAATTGGAGGAACCAGAGGAAGGGGGGCAGCTTGAGATGTGCAAGGCAGTGCAGGATTTGAAGGAGAGTGGCCGAATAGAGGGCCGCAGAGAAGGCCGAATAGAAGGACGCAGAGAAGGCCGAATAGAAGGCCGCAGAGAAGGCCGTAAGGAATGCATTGAAAAAGTGGCTGCAAACGCCATTCGACATGGTATAAAGCACAGCGATGTGTGCGCCATCACGGGACTTTCTCTGAAACGCATTTCTCAAATTGC
>JAFYGL010000299.1 GCA_017543165.1 Victivallales bacterium
CAGGGCACCACGCTGTCCAGCGGAATGCCGCGCCCATAGTCCCTGACACGCACGCCGCCTTCTTCATCCACAGTGACATCAATCTTTTTGCCAGCACCGACCGTGAACTCATCAATGCTGTTGTCTATGACTTCCTTCAGCAATACATATATGCCGTCATCCTGGTGATCGCCATTTCCAAGCCTCCCGATATACATGCCAGGCCTGGCCTGGATGTGCTCCAGGGAATCCAGTGTCTTTATATCATCGTCGCCGTATTTCGGCACGGTTACCTGTTCTTCACTCGCCACCCCAAATACCTCCTGTCACGGCAATAACACGCCGTGAAAATCTAGTAAGTCGCCCACGGCCATTCCGGCCGCAGGCAAATATAAAACAGACTACTCAATAATCCTCGTCGTCATCTTCATCCAGGTCTTCCTCGTCCTCGATGTCGTCAAAGTCTTCTTCGTCTTCGTAGTCCTCGTCATCATAGTCTTCCTCGTCTTCGTACTCCTCGTCATCGAAGTCCGCGGAATCCATATCATCGTATTCCTCGTCATCGTCGTCAAAGTCATCCAGAAGACTTGAGGCCACCAGAGGCTGGCCGCATTCAGGACAAAGTCCTTCTTCCTTCTCAACTTCACGCAGGGAAACCTTGCATCCACAATGCGGGCATTTGATGTTTTCGCTACTTGCCATGATCTTTTTCTCCTTCAGTTATGACAATTGTACTCAATACCAATAAAAGGCGGCATAATCTAGTGTTTGCGCCTCACTTTGCAACACGAAAATGAAATTTTATTTCCATCGCTCTGTTGCCCCCATGAAGGTAGGCAAGCGCCGCTCGCAGCGTGCCTCCACCCTCATGGGAACAGAGCGATTTCCATGGATGCATGGGGATTGCAATCATTCATTCCACACCACCGCAGGCATCCAATTACGCAATCCACGGAAGCAATAGGCTCATTGCTCCCGTTGTTCTTGTTGCCCTTGTTGCCCTTCCTTGCTTTCTCCTGATTCCTCTTCAGAATCTGCTTCCTCCATCTCTTCCTCCTCGTGGTTCCTAAGTTGCTCGAGAGGGAACCAGCGCTGGAGAGTGCCTGTATAAACAAGAACAACGCCACTGGCGGAAACCAGCAGTGCAAGCGTCAAGACCAGGACCCAGATTACAACCATAAGCGGCTTCGGTATCGCCCCATGGCGATGGCATGGCTCTATGATGAAATCCTCTTCAGGGCGGCTTTCAATTTCAAGAAGGCTCTTTACAGGAAACCAATTCAGACGGTCCTGCGAGATGATTGCGTCAGTGGAAATAAGCCCCTTTGACAACAGAGACTTGATTTTCGCATCGTCAGCAGGCCCCATAAGCTGTCCATTCTGCATTATGTAGTAACTGGTCATGGCTCTATCCTCATGGTCAATTCAAGTTAGTTGGAATGAAGCTGGGCACAGGCTGCTTTGCCAGGCGGAGTTTTCTAGTCCAGGTCTTCAATGTATTCCAATCTTTGGCGCTGATATCCATATTGGTGAAAATGACATGCCCGTCCAAAGCGGCGGCGGGCAGAAACAGGTCGTAGTGACCATCGCCAGAGAAACGCCCCACTATGCGACAGCCCTTGAAATCGTCGGTCATGCACCAGAGCCTGCCGCTCTTTCCCTGCAAGTCATTCTGAATGGCAAATCTACGCCCCTCCGAGGCAGGGATGAAAACCCCGACATATTTGAAATGACGCCTGCCACAGAAATCCAACACCTCGTATTTCAGCTGGACAAGCGAGACAGCCTTTTCAAGTTCTGCCATGTTCAAAGTGTCCCAGACCTGCTGCAACTTGCGTTCCAAAGTGGAATTGGCCAGTGGATTGTCCACCTTGTCAGCCACATTGTTCTTGATGTCATCCAATTCATCCAATATTTTCTTCAATGAAGGTGCATCCAATGCCCCAATATTGTTCAGCAAATGAAACACTGGCAACAAAAACATCATCTTCCAATATTGCGGGCACTGCTCGGCCTCCATTATTTTTTTCATTGCCTGAATGGGGAATGTCAAGATTTCCTCAGCTTTTACCTCCAGTAGCATCTTGTAAAGTTGCTCCAGCAGAATCTGGTATGGGGCCGCGCTGCTGCGAAGCACGGTTGGATTAAGCGGTGGCTCTGGCACCAGGATGGTACAGCTGTTTTCCTCCCGCCTTTTCTGGGTATTGTAGAATTGGCTCGTGTCACCGTATGCCACATTCCAAATTCCAGACGCCTTGTCGTATATGATTTCAATTGGCGTCGAACTAATATCGACAATACGCAGGGAATTCCTGCCACGCGAGATGTTTCCGTTATGGTAAACGGCGTGCCTTCCGTCCTTGTCCTCATACAGCAGGTAATATACAGGATTCTGCTTGGCAAAATCAACCATCAGCGCATACGCCTTTTCCAACTTCGCTTTTTCTTCCTTGAACATGCCCTGCATTGCAACATACGACTTCAAATCGCCCACAAATGGATTGCCTGAGGCCTTTTCAGAAAGTTCCTTGCCCGCGGCATATTCAAACACAGGCAAAAGTGCGCCTATGTCATTCTTCAGAAGGTTGCGCACAATCGTGTCTTTTCCAGGCAAATCCCCCAATTTCTCCATCTTCTCCAAAACCAGATTCGCATCATAGATGCTCTGCGCATTCAAGAATTCCTGGTATATGCCATTGAGTTTCTTAGCCGCGCTCACGCACTTGTCCAGACGAATCCGCAATTTATCGCCAAGGGACAACACCTCGCGATTTTCATACAGCAGTGTCTTGTCTATACCAGGCAAGGAACGCGCCTTGTCAATCTCGTTCTCCAATACAAGCAGGCGCTTTTCCGCATCCGCATAGTCCCGCTCATTGATAAATTTGTCCACAACAAGTGACATGGACTTCAACTTTGGCAGAACAGCCAGCAATGCCTGGGAGGCCTTCAAGCTCTGCTCGGCAATACGGCTCTCAACACGTTTGGACAAATCATCCACACGCTGTTTTTCAACTTTGGTTCTCGCCTGCCTGGCGCACTGCGCAAGCAGCAACTTCATGTCACTTGCACTGGAGCCCTCCTTTTGAAGCAGTTCGTTTAGATGCATTTCAGCCTTCTCAAAAGCCTGTCGTCCATCCTTGTATTCCGCCTCCAGCTCCGCAATCCTGCCGCGCATCGCGCTTATTTCAGGCATTTTGGAAAGTCTGGGATAATTCTCATCAACTTCCTCCAGAATTGCCTTTGCCTCCTCCAGCGCGCCATTGCGCACCGCAATTTCCAGTTTGGCTGCCTCCTTGCGGGACAGCAGCACATCCATTGCAAACCTGCCCGCCACAATCACCAGAACCATGACAACAAGCGCAATAGACAAAATCCTGCATATACTCAAGGCACGCCTTGTAGAAGACGCCTGCTGGCAATCCTCCCTGTACTGCATTGCCCTCTTCACAATGGATTCAGGCATCTCAAGTTCAAGGGATTCAGCCTCGGAATAAAGCCTCTCAATCTCATCGATTGGCGCATTTCCATTAATGCCGCTGACTATCCTGGCAAGTGTCTCCTGGAATTTGGAATGCCTGTTCCTCTCCTGCCGCTCGATTTCAAGATATGCATTCGCCTCATTGAGTTGCACAAGTTGCTCCTGTGTGGGCTGATACCCGTCTTCCTCGCAGAGCAGATTCCATTCCTCCATTGCGTATTCCAGCCCGTTGACGTCAAAGGAACTGTATGCCGCATTGATTTTCTCAAGCAAGTTCCCCGCCCTCTCGGCCACGCATTTTTTCCTGTACTGCCTGGCATATCTTGAAACCTTCTGCAATACCAATGTCGGTATATCCACAAGCCATGGCCCTTCCACCATTTCCTTGTAGATTTCTTCCAAACGCGCAAAGCTGCTGTTTTCAATGGCCTCCTGCGCCTCTTTTATAAGGGAGGCAAGGTACTTGTTCTCCAGTTCCTCCAAGGCAGCCCTCCATTCTGCATTGCTGGCATCCACCGTCACCAGCTGGCGCAA
This sequence comes from Victivallales bacterium, assembly GCA_017543165.1. The sequence continues at coordinate 3,995 of JAFYGL010000299.1, forward strand.
TATCTCCAACTTGTCCTTTATTGAGTTTGAGCGTGAAATGCGCCTGTACTCCGCAAGCAATGGCTGAAGCATCCGCAAGGAGTTAACCTCCCGTCTTATGCCCTCCAGTTTTTCAATGTCAATTCTGGAGGGAGGCTGCCAGCCATACAACTCCACCAGCAAGTCCAGTTTGTTTTTCTCTGGAAAATCCAAGGCGGAAACCAGTTCCAGCAAGGACGGCTCCTTTTTGACTTCGTTCATTGCCTCCAGTTTCATGCGGCGCTGGAGCAATTCATCGCACTGGTAGATGCGCTGGCCTGCCTCGTCGTATAATTGCAGATACTGGTTGTACAATTGCAAAAATGCATCGGTGGCAGTCAAGTCGCTGCTGTTCAACTGCGCCCTCAATCTTGCTATGATTTGTAACGGCATCATAATAAACTGTCTTTCACTAAAATCTACTTTTGATACTTGAGCGTTCCCAGAAAGAAAGGCTGCCCTTCATGAAGCAAGAACACCTGGCCTTCTGGCGGGTCCACATTTAGCATTTCACGCTTTTGCTTCAGCAACGCATCCTTTTCCGCCAGCAACTTCTGCTTATCCTTTTCCAATTCAGAAAGCCCAGAGTTTACCTTGTTGATTTTATCCTTAAAATCCTTTTTGCGCTTTTCCAGTTCCGCGATCTGCTCCTGGACATTGTCTGTTTTCCTGTTGTTGCTGTCCTTGTTCCTGGCATGCTTCTGAGAAGCCTGCCTGCCTTCATGCTCTTTTTTCTTTTTCAATCCTGCAATTTTCCTGTCTATGCCCTGCACCGCGGAAGTCAGTTTCTGCAATTCTGTATTTTTTGCATTCATGGAATTGCTATTTTTATTCAGAGAGGAATTGCACCTGGACAAATCAGCCTTCTGAACCTCCAATGTGGAGTGGTCAAAACTAGAGACAAACTTCCCATTGTCATCAAGGTGGCAGTCCAGATATTCCATAGTCTGCCCGAATTGAGCCAATACCTTTATGCCGTTGCAGAACTCACCGCCGCCAAAGGGATTGTCAAACTCCACCTTAAAGCAGGCCTTTTTACTGGCGCTGTCATAGTTCTGGACTTTGCACGTCGCCTTGAATTCATTGTTCCTAAGGCGCGAAATGCCAGGCTCGAAATAAAGTGGATAGTATTTGTCGCTCCTCAAATCATGCAGGCAGATGCAGGTGTTGGCGGGCATCCTGTAGCGGTTCAAGGCGATTTTCAGGCATTTTCCTTCCAAAGTCAACCTAAGTTCCATGGGCCTGTTGTTCATGTCAACAAGGACTGCTGTCAATGCATTGCCATCCACCACCACAGCCAGCCGCGTCATTTTTCCATTGCGCCTTAAGAACAACTCTGTTTTTTCCGCGACAAGTTCATCAGGCAACTCCACGTCCAGCGCATTTTCCGCAGTGACAAGCTGTACCTTTGGATACAGTTCCCAAAGGAATGCAGCCTCCACACGCTGGCTTGCAAGCGGTGCCTGCTCTGCTTGTGTTTTAGTACTTGGTTCGGAATTGGCTTGGCTTTCCTTTTCAGGTGCTGGAAAATGCGCCTCATTGTCGGCCTTCCCAGCAACTGAATTCCCAGTCGCCCCTGTGGTTTTTGGCAACTTCTCATCTTGTTCCACAATTTCAACGTCCTCATCTGCTTCGGCCATCCGCCCAGCCCCATGAAATTGCCACCATGCCAGGGCAAATACCAGACTCAGCAAAAGTAAAATGCACAATCCAAAAACAAGAATCATGCCACCATGCAGGCCAGGCTTTCCGCTGTTGTATTCAGGCGAAGGCCTTCTGGGAGCAGGCATGTCTTTGCTTGCCAAGGAAACTTCCTCATGCGGAACAATCTTCCCAGCAAATCCAGTTGTCTTAGGAGCATCCTGCCTGTCTTGCGCCTGAATTGGACTAATTGACGCAATTTCACCTCTAGCCAGCCTGACATACTCGCCGCCCTCCGCAGGCGGCAAAGGCCTGGTCAGGTCGATTATCAGGTTCAGCGGGGAACGGCGAGCGGCGACAAGGGCCTCTGAATCGGGTACGCAGGCGCGCCAGGCGCACTCCATGCCCGCAGGCAATGACGTGAAGTATGTGCTGAACGTAAGCCTCCACCTGTCCTCCTCTGGCAGCAATGCAATCGCCTCGTTCATCAATGCAAGCATATCCATCCCGCTCTCTGGGGCGAACACAAGATAGACTACGCCTTTCCTTGAAAGGAATTTCTCTACAATCACGCCTGCCCAGCCGCTGTCGCCGCAGGCCTTTTCCCACGCCAGGCATTTCGACGCCGCCGCATTGGTGGAAGGAATTTCCTTCTGCATGGGAAATATCTCTGTCTTTATCTGCCAATCCGCCTCCTTGAACAAGCCTTCGCAAAGAAAGAGGCTGGCTGGCCCGCCCGCTGCCTTCTTCGCCTCAAGCTGGCTCAATGCCAGATGGGACACCAATTTGTTGGAACGCCCTGTGTAGTCCACTCCATTGAAACAGGCCCTGCTAAGTATATGGCGGTATATGGCGGCGCCTCCGCCGAATATATAGTGGGAGCATGACACGGGATTGCGCATCGCCTTGGCGTCATAATGCGGATATATTGGCTTGTATCCGCTAAGGCCTTCCAGCGTCAGCATGAGGCGCGGGTCAATGCCGCGGGTGCAGGCCACCGTGCAGAAGCCAGTGCTGCCCTGCTTTACCCCCGTCTGTGAAGACGTATATACTAGTTCAAATGCCATTTGCTACTGCCTTGACCAGAAATCGCTGTCAATCTGCCCTTCCAATGGCGCAGTCTTGCCTGCGCCAGCAGGCGTATCGCCTTCGAATGCGGGGACTTTATAGTATTTCCCGTCTTCTCGGCAGTAAACAGCAATTCCCCTGTAGTTTGCAGGCAACTGCACACGCGTACGGCTTCCTGGAAAAGCAAAGACAATGCTGTCCTCGAAAACCTTGTAGTTCGCAATCTCCTCTGTCTCTGGCACCTGGCAGATTCTTCCTTCAATCAAGCCATGAAGATACGCCTGCAACAGGAACGGCACCTCCACCCAGAGGGGCTTTATCATCTCGGGCCTGATGCCAAGAATATTCTTTCCATTCGGCAGCTGCCCTGCACCCTCGATTACCTCGGGCGCACGGCCAAAGGCACTGGCAGGGACAAAATAAACCGTTTCCGAAAATGCCTCGGCGGCCCCCACCAGGTCTGGTGCAATATCCAGCAGTTTCTGCCTGAGAAGGAATGACACGTTGGCAATGCACTGCATGTCAATGTAGTATTCCATTTTCTCCTCGTCATATCGGAGGTATGAATCCGCCTCGACAGGGAAGTCGAACGCATCCTTCAGCGCATCGAATTTGGCTATCACAATCACAAGAGGCTGCCTGTATTTCTCCCCAGAATGCAAACCAGTGAACTGCCTGATGCGGCTAGTCATCTCATTGAACAAGGTGACCTGGTTCGCCGATTCAAGCTGCTGCACCTGCGGATCGTCCATCGAGCATTCACTTCTGAAACGCATGTCCTGCAATGGGTCGTACAGGAAAATTATGCCGTCCGAATAGATGAGATGCAAGGTCGCCAGATTGCTGGCAGTCTCCCGCCCTGGCTCGAAATGCTCGCCTGCATTGTCATAGAATACCACGTTGCGCTCCAGCATGTCCCGCTTCGTGCCATAGAGGGGATGCGTGGGCATTGGCGACAATGAAAATATGAATGGCCTTGGCAAATCCACCTGCACACCGTCCAAAAGCACCTGGTTGGAATATCCAACGCCCTGGAGTTCTGTCTTTGGCAGGGCTATTGCACGCTGTGGCTCCTTGCTGAGAAACAAGGTGCGCTCATAGCCGTTAAGCACACCGTTGAATTCGGGGTCCACATCAGTCATGTTGTACTCAAAGTATTTGGGAAGATACTTGCGGGCCTGCCATATCATCGACGTGAGAAAATAGGACTTGCCACTGGCGGGTGAACCCACTATGGAAAAAAACGAGGTGGGCAATTCAACCATGGTGTCCACGATCTTCAAATGGCAATGGGGACACGCCATCTCGGGACATTCATTGCCGCGGGCGTCTATGGCAAGTCCATTGGCGGAAAACCTCAGGGGCAGGAAACGGGACTGCGCCTCGGGACCAAGCACATTGTCCCCCATCAATTCTATGTGACGCGAGATGTAGTTTATCTCACGATAGTCAAAATAATGCCAGCAATGGGGACAGCGTATCCACTTGGACACACTCTGGTTCAAAGGCTCGGCCATTATCTCGCCGCTTTTCTCATTTCTCCAGGCATAGAACTTGGAATTGCAGGTAGAACACTGCAGTTTGCGTCCTAGATAGTCGTCCCTTATCTCAAACTCTGTTTCACAGACTGGACAGTTTATTTTCAGCATACATGTATCTTACCGCACTAGGACTAAAGGCAGACGCTTCAGCGAGCGGACTTCATGGACGCGGTGAATAAAGCCATAAAGGGCGGATATGAATGGTGTTTCATGCATACCTTCTGCTTCGCCCTATTGGCTGGCCTGGCGAACGTGAACTTAATTTCTGCAAGCAGTTACTTTGGCAAAGGGCATGCTCAGGTGCCGCAGAAATCCTGAATGGGCACAACACTTGTACAGCAACAGTCCCTTGCCTGCGAGTACAACTCTACCAGTCAAGCGGAAGCCACCAGAGCTTTAAATTCGAGGCTTCATTGAAGGGATAATGTATATAGGCATTGAGACCTGTGGTCTGGTTTTCCCTGGCAATATTGATGTTGGTCTTTAAGGCCTCAGCATGGAAGTCGCCAAAGAGCACGTTGGAGGCGCCCTCGTGGCGAATGTCAACATTTCCAGTATTGCCAGTTGAAAAACTCCGTGACATCTGCCACCAGCCACGATCAAGTCCTGCACCGCGGAATGATTCTCCGACAATCAGCAACTGCGATGGATTCTTTGCATCAATTGTACGGCCCGATATAAATTTAACAAGTTTACCATTAAGGGTCACATCAGACTCCCTTCGCAAATCAGGATTCCAGCCGTACATGACATATTGCCATATTGAATTGTTTACATCAATGAATGTCGGGATGGCTCTCTTTGCAATATTGGGTGAAGTATCATCATTTCCAGTGATATGCCAGGAAGGGCAGGCGCAGAAACTTGGAGACATCGTCACAGATGCCAGGAAGTTTCCCCAAGTAAAGTGCGCAATACCGTCCGATGCATAATAAAACGGATAGCAGTCATCGTAGGAATCTGCGTATAGAGCACAGCCTAGCCCCATCTGCTTCATGTTGTTGATGCAGGAAATTGAACGCGCCTTGGCTCTTGCCTTGCTCAATGCGGGCAGCAGCATGGCGGCGAGTATTGCGATTATCGCAATGACAACCAACAGTTCAATCAAAGTAAATCTTTTCTTCATTGTCAACTCCTTTTTGCTATTTCAAACAAATATATTTTCTCAGTATCAAGCAAATTATACCCAAACTTTTGTATTTATGCAATACATCATCTCATTTTTTTCACAGTTTTCCTACAAGTAACATAAAAGCTTTATGATATATGAGGGAATTTCAAAACTAGTGCTTCGTTGGTAAAAATCAAGGCAATGATGAATGGAGTTTTGGAGATGATTTTTAGCGAATGGCTACGCGCATACTCTCGTATGCAAGGAGCCATTCACGTAAAAACAGCCCAAAAGAACAATGCAGACTGCCTCGAAATTTTCCAACTAAGTACTAGCTCCTTTATTAGACTTTTTACCTCGCGCATTGAAAAATGACGTAATTGTGCGATATTATACGCAATTTTACACTTTTCAGGAGGAATTTTATACAATTATGTCAAGGCAATATCCAATAAGCAAAGTCCGCAACATCGGCATCATGGCGCACATCGACGCAGGAAAGACGACCTGCACTGAGCGTGTGCTTTTCTATACGGGGCGCACCCACAAGCTTGGCGAGACGCACGATGGCGCGGCGGTGATGGACTTCATGGTCCAGGAACAGGAACGCGGCATAACAATCACATCCGCCGCAACCACCTGCATCTGGCGGGACCATCAAATCAATGTCATCGACACTCCTGGACACGTGGACTTCACCGTGGAGGTGGAGCGCTCCCTGCGAATCCTGGACGGGGCCATCGGCCTGTTCTGCGCAGTGGGAGGCGTGGAGCCACAGTCGGAAACCGTATGGCGCCAGGCGGAGAAATACCATGTGCCCTGCATCTGCTTCATCAACAAGATGGACCGCGTCGGCGCAGACTTCTTCAACGTGGTCAGCCAGATACGCGATGTGCTAGGCGCCAATGCCGTCCCCATCGCCCTTCCCATTGACCAGGGTCCAGACTTCAAGGGACTTATTGACCTGGTGAAGATGTGCATGGTGCAGTACATCGAAGACAAAAACGGCACCTATCCACAGGACACGCCATTGCCCGATGACCTTAAGGCATACGCCGAACCTTGGCGCAGGAAACTAATCGAGCACGTTGCGGAATGTGACGATGTTCTGCTGGAAAAGTACTTTGCGGACGAGGAGGTCACCGAAGCAGAACTCATTGCAGGCATACGCAAGGCCACCATTGAAAGGAAAATGTGCCCTGTCCTCTGCGGCTCAGCATTCAGAAACAAGGGCATACAGCGCCTGCTGGACGCCGTGGTGGATTATCTGCCCAGCCCATTGGACGTGCCGCACGCCAGCGGCAAGGATGCCGACGGCGAGGATGTGGAGCGCATTTCATCGGATACGGACCCCACCGCTGCCCTGGCATTCAAGGTTGTGGCGGACAAGCATGTGGGCAAGCTCATCTATGTACGCGTCTATTCTGGAAAACTGACCGCTGGCACATACATCTACAATTCCAGCAAGGGCATCCAGCAGCGCATTGGCCGTCTTTTCAGGATGCACGCCAACCACAGGGAAAATGTGGACTGCCTTTGCGCAGGTGAAATCGGCGCGGCCATCGGCCTCAATGAAACCGTGACTGGAGACACTCTCTGCGACGAGGCAAACAAGATCAAACTGGAGGCAATCGACTTCCCGGCCCCTGTCATCAGCGTCGCAGTGCACCCGCTCAGCAGAGGCGACAGGGACAAACTGAGCAACGCCCTGGTCAAACTCGCGGAAGAAGACCCGACTTTCACAGTACATTTCGACCAGGAAACCAACGACACCATCATCTCTGGCATGGGCGAACTCCATCTGGAAATCATCGTGGACCGCATCCGCCGCGAATTCAACGTGGAGGTGGAAGTCGGCGCACCTGAAGTCGCATACAGGGAGACCTGCACACACGAAGTGGAGCACGAGGAACGCTACAGGAAACAGACTGGCGGCCATGGCCAGTACGCACATGTCATCATAAAGATGGAACCTGGCGAAAAAGGCTCTGGCTACGTGTTCGAGAACCAGATCAGCGGCGGCAGCATTCCCAAGGAATACTTCAATGCCATTGAAAAGGGTTTCAAGGACGCCATGGAACAAGGGCCCAAGGCAGGCTATCCAGTAGTTGATGTCAAAATCACCTTGCTTGACGGCTCCTACCATGAGGTGGACAGTTCGGAAATGGCGTTCCGCGTCTGCGCGGCGGCGGCATTCCGCGCCGCCTTCCTTAAGGCAAAGCCCATCCTGCTTGAGCCAATCATGAAACTCAACATCACCACGCCAGTGGAATACGCAGGCAGCATAACAGGCAACCTCTGCGCGCGCCGCGGGTGCATTCTGGGCACGGATTCACTCAATTCAAAGGCACAACTCATCAAGGCAAGTTCGCCGCTTGCAAACATGTTCGGCTACACCAGCGAACTGCGCAATATGACACAGGGGCGCGCAGGCTTCAACATGCAGTTCGATTTCTACGAGCCCGTCCCCAACTCCCTGGCGGAAGAAATCATAGAAAAACGCCGCAAGGCCAGGCAGAACAAAGCTTAAATCCCGCCATTATGTGGGCGCCGGGCGGCGCCCACATCTACTGCGATAAAAA
>JAFYGL010000300.1 GCA_017543165.1 Victivallales bacterium
AAATATTCGACTACGAATTGGAGAGGTGACTGAGTGGCCGAAGGTAGCGGTTTGCTAAACCGTCGTAGGAGTAAAATCCTACCGAGGGTTCGAATCCCTCCCTCTCCGCCAGTTTCAATAGAAATGAGCTCCGTTATCTTAATGGGGCTTTTTTTGTGGACATATCCGACCTCATTGGATTATCATTTGGCAAGTTCAAGGAGAAAACGCAATGCTGAAGAAAATGCTTCTATTGAATCTGCTTCTGCTGGCGCTATGCAGGGGTGACATTACGCTGGAAAAAGAGTTTGACTGGGATACAAACGGAAAAGAATACTGCACCGGCATAAAGCTGGCATATCTTGAGCTGAACGAGCCAAGAATTCTGAAGATCAATGCTGCGCGGATCGAAATAAAGAATCCCAAAATCGACTTTGTCGTGGCGCAGAAAGACAAAAATGCAGGCCAGCCAATTAAGGACGCCCCCAAATACACGATTTGCACAAGAAGGCAGACAGTCCGCGCATTCATGGAGAATGTGCGCCGCCCTGTTGAGAAGGGAGGCCTTGGTCTGAACATGGTTCTGGGCGTAAACACCACAGGCTGGAGTCCCTGGCCACCGCCGAATGGCAACGTCTATGCAGGCAATCTGGGACTGGTTGTCTCCAACGGCAATCTTATCTCGCCGCCAAGAGCAAAGCGCCCCGCTTTTGCCATCCTAAAAGACCGAAGCTGCAAGATGCTTGTGCAAGAGAAGGAAATGGACATCTCCAACATCTACTATGCGGTCAGCGGCTTCGCAATAGTGCTCACCGAGGGTGAATGCACAGGTGACACGGCACTGCATCCGCGCACGGGCTTCGGAATATCACAGGACGGGAAATATATGCTCATCGTGGTCATAGACGGACGTCAGAAAGACTATTCAGAAGGCTGCACCACAAAGGAAGTGGCGCAGCTCCTGAAACATTTCGGCGCTTGGAACGGCATGAACATGGATGGCGGCGGCTCCAGTACACTTATGATTCTCAATGAAAACAAATTGCCCAAAATCCTGAATCACCATCTAGGAGGCTATGAGCGTGACATCGCATGCCCATTCGGCTTCATACTCAAGGAGGAAGCGACGACAAAATAATCCTCATCATGAACGACATCCCAATTTGAGTTGGCGCTGCTTCGACATTCACATGGACACAAACATATTAAAATGATAAAAAACGGCATAGACAACATTGAGCAACTGAAGATTCTGGAGGGGAAGAGACTTGGTCTAATAACCAACCAGACTGGAGTGAATGCCAGACTTGAGCATACAGCTGACATCCTTGCCAAGAATTTCAAACTGGCAGCACTATACGGGCCAGAGCATGGAATACGAGGAGACAAGCAAGCTGGTGTAAAAACGGACAATGCAGGCGATTCACAAGGCAAGCTTCCTGTATTCAGTCTTTATGGCACAACCACACGTCTTACGGACGAGATGCTGGAAGGCATCGACATGATGGTGTACGACATCCAGGACGTTGGAGCAAGGTTCTACACCTATACATCAACAATGGCGTACGCCTTGGAGGATTGCGCACGCAGGAACATTCCATTCGTGGTGCTGGACAGGCTGAATCCTCTTGGCTGCTCCGTTTGCGAAGGTTTCACCATGCGCAGCGAACTTGACTGCTTCGTAGGCGGATACGGTTTGACATCACGCTACGCAATGACGCCAGGAATGCTTGCACTCTACATAAAGGAAAAGCTGTCTCTCAAGGGACAGCTTCACATTGTACCTTGCCTGGGACTTGACGCAAAGGCAATGTTTCCGTCAGCTGGGCTATGCTGGGTAATGCCATCCCCGAACATGCCGACATTTGAATCGGCTCTAGCCTACATAGGCACCTGCATATTCGAGGGGACAAACCTTTCCGAGGGACGCGGCACAACCCGCCCGTTTGAGATAATAGGCGCGCCATTCCTTGATGCCGCGGCACTTGCAAGGACAATGAACAACCACAAGCTTCCAGGCGTGATTTTCAGGGAAAACCACTTCATTCCGACATTCAGCAAATTCGCCGGCGAACTTTGTCATGGCGTGCAGCTTCACATCTGCGACTACGAGGCATTCAGGCCCTTCAAGACAGGAGCACTGCTTTTCCAGGAGATATGCCGCCAAAGCACTGAGCTAAAATTCAATCTGCCGCACTTTGACAGGATTGCAGGCTGCACGCTCCTCCGCGACAATGCAACGGATATTGCGCCACTGCTTCAGCAGGCCGAGGAGGAAGCGGCGCAATTCATGAACGAGACAGAGACATTCAGAAGCCGGCTTTACGGCTGAAACGGACACCAAAAACACATTAGAGAATACCATGGACAAAAGACGACTGGAACTTGGTTTGAAATTGATGCTGCCAGCCAAGGACAGTTTCAATGATTTCAGAAAAGTCATTCAGCTTGCCAGCGAGTATGGCTACTCATTTGTGATGCTGGAACTTGGCGGCGCAATGGAATACAAAAGCCACCCAGAGATCAACCAGGGCTGGCGCGAGTATGCAGCATTCATGAACGAATATCCAGGCAAGACACTGGAGATACAGAACGGCTTTGGATGGAGCAAGAACTCCATACACGCGGAAAACGGCGGCGGAGCAGTGCTTTCGCAGGAAGAAATAAAAGAGCTGATTGGAATATGCAGCGAAGCCGCACTTGAAATCATACCAGAGATGCCATCGCTTTCCCATAGCGACTACATACTGACCAAGCATCCCGAGATGGCTGAAATAAACGACGATCCCTATCCAGACACAGCCTGTCCAAGCAACAAGGAATACCAGAGGCTTATCCGTGAACTGCTGGA
>JAFYGL010000030.1 GCA_017543165.1 Victivallales bacterium
CTATCGGCACGATATCTCTCGATACAATGAGAAAGACAAGCTGTATTTGAACGAGATTTTTGATTTGATACCCAGTGAACTGAACTCTAAAAACAAACGTTTCATACTTAAGAATCTTCATGAGAAGGCACGTTTTGACAAATACTACGATAGCTTTCTCTGGCTGAAGAACGCAGGGGTGGCTTTGCCGGTGAATGTGGTTGATGAACCGAAAGTCCCTTTGCTCCTCTCCAAATCGCATAATCTGTTTAAACTCTTCTCGAATGACGTGGGGCTTTTGGCTGCTCAATATGGCAGTGACATCCAGCTCCATCTTTTGCGGCACGAAACCTCAATCAACTTTGGTTCAATATTTGAAAATGTGGCGGCAGAGGAGCTTACCGCACATGGATTTGCGCTCTACTACTACAACAGCAAGAAATTGGGTGAACTGGATTTTCTGCTTGAGGAGGACGGCAAAGTCCTGCCAATTGAGATAAAGTCTGGGAAGGATTATTATCGTCATAATGCCATGGATAATGTGCTGAATTGTGATGAATACGATATTGCTCATGGTCTTGTTTTCTGCAACGGCAACGTGGAGCAAGTTGGTAAAGTAACCTATTATCCAATTTACATGCTTATGTTTTTGCAGAAAAAAGAAATACCTGATGAACTTTTCTTTAATGCTGACTTTTCTGATCTTAGTGATGCCAAGGAATGAAGATATTACAGATAAATACCGCTGATTCAGGCGGGGGCGCGGAAGGCAGTGCATACAAGTTGTTTGAGATGTACAGGCGGCTGGGGCATCAGTCCGTGCTGGCTGTAGGCACCAAGTACCGCGATGATGCGGACATTGTGGAGATACCGCGTGTGCCATCAGGCGGCCTGTTGCGAAATGTGGCGTTTTATGCCTCTGGCATTGCGCGAAAATTGGACAAGCGTTCGTTTCCAGGCGGTCGCAAAATCGCGCGCATTCTTGCTCGGCTGTCTAGTTCCGTGCGATGCAGGCAATATTGTGACGGCCTTGAGGAGACAGACTTCCCTGGCTGCCATAAGTTGCTGGAGGCATTGCCTTTTGCGCCAGACATTGTGCACATACACAATATGCACGGCTGGTATTTTGACATTGGCATGCTGCCCGTATTGTCTGCAAAGTTTCCTACAATCCTGAATTTGAGAGACACCTGGGCGCTGACAGGGCATTGCGCATATTTCATGGATTGCGAAAAGTGGCTCTCTGGCTGCGGGAATTGTCCTCGCCTTGATGTGTATCCTGCATTGCGCAAAGACGGCACTTCCCAGAACTGGCAAAACAAGGCAGATGTATATGCGGCGTCGCGTCTATATGTGTGCGCCCCGTCACAGTGGCTTCTGGACTGCGCAAAGGCTTCCATGCTGAAGGCCGCCGAGTATAAAGTAATTCCCAATGGCATAGACATCACTGTTTTCACGCCTGGCGACAGGGTATTGGCGCGGCAGAGGCTGGATTTGCCTTTGGAGGTCCCAATCGTGATGTTTGCCAGCGCAGCGGCAAAGACGGTGTTCAAGGACCAGGACACTCTGCGTATGGCAGTGGAGAAAATCTCGCTGGGGCGTCCAGATGTGCATTTCCTGTGCGTCGGCTCTGAACCAGGAGTAAACGTGCCCAATATGCACAATTTTGCGTACATATCCTCGCCTTCTAAGATGGC
>JAFYGL010000301.1 GCA_017543165.1 Victivallales bacterium
ATATTCATGTTTATCGTCTTGCGGGAATTTGCATCCAGATGCTGAGCCGTAACTGCGGCGCATATCAATTCCATTGCCAGAACATCCATGGCATCCGCCGAGCCTGGCACATTCAATTCATCCAGCTTTGACCTGATTTTGCTTATGATTGACTTGACCTCGTCGTTCAGGGCAGGGAGTTTGAAGGAGGTGCGCTGGTCAGTACGGAAGAGCTTGAACAGTTCATCACGCGCGCCAGGAGGATAGCCGAAGAAAATCTCATCGTGGAAGAACTGGGAGGCCTCCACCCTGACGCCAATTGGAATAAAGCCAAGTGAAGGCCTGCCATCCTCTACATTCACGTCATATTTCTGCTTGTTGAAAGTGAAGCATACAAAGTTGTAGTTCATCATCGTACGCGCCTCTTCCATCCTGTGGTTCCTGGCCCAGCCCACAAGCTCCAGCCGCAGAGGAAAATCCATCAGGCGCGGCAAAGTCTCCAATGCATAGCAATCGCAAGACATTTTTAATCCAAAATCTTAATATTTTAGAAGAAAACTTAATGGTCAAACCCGCATTTTTTTCGTAAAATATAGCAATAAGCACTATTTTGGCAATTTCAACTTTATAAACTTAAAGATTTTTTCTTAATAAAACTGGAGTGTCATTACAATGAAATGCAAACTTCCTAAATTACTCATTGCAATTATATCCCTGCTTTGCTTATTCACAGCACAGGCCGCGGTGTTCAGCATACAGCCTCAGGGCCTCGACTGCAAAATCCTCTATGGAAACGAAATCTTAGTGGAAAGCATCAGCAGCGCATTGAACAGAAAGGACAACTTGCCATACGAAATCATGTCATCCGACACGACACTCCAGGACGGACGCAGGATATACAATGTGTGGAGCACAGATAAAAGACTTGCATTCCGAATGGAAATCGAACTTGCCTCGGACGGAAGCAGCGTGGAATTCACCACCAAGACGGAACGCCCCGCATACTCTAAGGAATACAAGAACCCATTTCAGCTGTCACTGTCAATCCCCAATTCATTTCTTGGAAAGGAGGCCACATACAGGGGATACACAGGCACTGGGCGGGGCGTCAACAAAGCGGAGGGCAAAATCGCCTCAGGCCTTCCAAAGAAGCAATGGCGTTTTCTGGTGCTTGGCACAAGCAGGGGCGAATTCACCTTTGACTGCAACCCTATTGGGCCAGGCGAGTGGTGCAGCATATATGACTGCGGTGTGATAAGAGGCACAGCCTTCCTGGAAAACGCAGCGCAGGGCGTTAGCCTCTCCATACCCAATGGAATCGGCTGGTTCGGCGGCATGACGGCAGGCAAGCTGCGCATTGAGAAAGGCGGCATGGAGAATTACGCAAAGAACCACGCCTTTGACTACTTCCAGTACAATGAGCCGTTCAAGCCATTAAGGCTGCTGTGCTTCGGCGCTGAAAAGCATGGGAAGGCATACACTCCCTGTCATGGGCAAAAATACGATGCAGCAAAAGGCTGCGGCTGGGTCAGCCAGGCACCATTGGAAACAGTCCACTCAGGGCACAACGGTGCATTCTATTCCCATGTTTCAGGCAAGGACGGCGTCTTCAGATTAAGTGGCATACGCCCTGGATTGCACATATTCACGCTGGGAATTGGAAATCTCAATGGCACGAAAAACGATTTTTCAGCCACGCTCAACAAAAAACAGCTTTTCGCCAGGCGCAGCATATCCGCTGGCACAATGATTACCGCCTCGCTCCCAATCTGGGTGGAAGACGGCACCGTGGACCTGGACCTAAAAGGGGACTTCATCATTTCAACATTGGCAGACCAATTTCTCATGGCTAGTAAGGAGGACTATTCCATACGCAGGGGCTTCTGGGCTGTGGATGGCGTCGAGCCCTCCGTGCTGTTCCAGAACGAGGGCTACAAGCCATACAATCCTGCCTTTGCACCCAGCATAATGGAGAGTGCCCTGCCAGTACCAGGCCAGGAGGCCAATGCCCCGATGAAGTCATTCAAGGCAAGCATTGAGAACCTGGACTACACGCTGGACCGCAACAAATGGCTGTATGATATACGATTTGAAAAAATGGGCAACAATTCAGCCGCCTTGAATGAACTGCTCAGGCCTGAGGACATGGAGCGATTCATGACCGAGGCCAAAAATAAGGGACGCACTACAATCATGCTGAGCGGAATGCACTCGCGCCATACATACGCCAACAGCAATGAACGGGTATTCAAGTACATCAGGCAAGTCTGCGAAACAGCCCACAGGCATGGCCTCAAGGTTATAGACCACCATGACACCACGCTCCTTTGGAACACCGACACTGGCTTCCGCCTCCTCGCCACCAATCTGGACTGGGTGAACCGCTCCATTTCAAACCAGCTTCCTGGCATGCAATACTGCTCATTCAATCCCGATTTCCAGAAGAAATACAGGGAATACGTTAAGAACATAGTAAGATGCGGCGTTGACGGACTGCAGATTGACGAGTACAGTCCCTTCTTCCACGCCACGTCATGCCAGCATTGCCGCAAGCTTTTCCAGGAAGACACGGGAATGCAACTTCCCGTTGACGAAACAAACAACTGGCAGCACAACTTCAAGCTGAAAATAACAAAGGCATGGATCGAGTGGAAGCTGGAACGCACACGGGATGCAAAAGCGCAGCTCATGAAGGAATGCAGGGAAATTAATCCAGGCCTGGCCATGAGCGGATACAGCATACTCAAGAACTTCCTCTCCCAATCTGGTCTGCGGGAATGGAATTCCGACCCCATGCGCGCAGGGCAGCTTACCAACGCATATGGGCATGAATGCCTCAACAGTGCCCCAATACACTCCGCACGTTCCTTTGTGACGGGGCAGAAACTGTACAACTTCTTCCGCTTCAACAACGGGATTCCAATCTTTTCCTGGATATACACAAAAGACTGGTACAATTCATATTTCGCGTACGCCGTCTGCAACATGAATGCGCAAATGCCTGTGTTCTTTTCAAGTGGCACGGACAAGTGCCCAGAAAACGCGCCTGACTTCCTTGCATTCGATGCAAGCGAGGAGAATATGGACCGCAGGGATGCTGAACCAGTCACTGCGGTTGCGTTGCTCTTCTCTGGGCAAAGCCGAAACTGGGAGGAACGCTTCTCGCCCGCAAACTCCATCATAGGCATGGCGCAGACACTGGAGGAAATGCACATTCCCTACCAGTTCATAGGCGAAGACACATTGACGCCTGCAAAACTCCAGCAATTCAAGGTGCTCTTCCTAGGCGCTGCAACTTGCCTTACGGACACGCAGATACAGGAGATACGCACTTTCGCAGAAAGAGGCGGCACTGTAATTTTCGAGCCATTGACCGCCACTAGGGACAACATGGGCATGGAACGCAAGAACTGGCCATTGAAGGACATATTCGGCTTCGAGCTCAAGGCAGGGTATTACGCAAAGCAGAAAACTGGTGCCACTGTGCAAAACGGACTGGAGGCAAAATTCCAGCGCCCAATGGACTATATGCCCCCTATGGGAAATAAGGCCCTGCCCAACGAATATGAAGGCAAAACCGAACTGAAGTTGGACAATGGGGAGCTGGTTCCCGCCGCGCATTGCCGCAGAATTGGCAAAGGATGGCTGGTCTATCTTCCCGTGCGCCTGTCGGCACGCATGTACTACGAGGACTTCACTGGAAATGCCGCGGCAAAGTTCAGTTATGACGCCAATGCAGCCACCTCCTTGAAACTGCTTGTAAACGACTTCCTCCCGAACGGAGCAAAAACAGTGCAGACAAATGCGCCAGAAAAGGTGTTCATTTCATTCTACAAGACAGGCACCGCACGCTATCTGCATTTCCTCAATGGACTAGGCACTGGAAACGGCAAGTACATCAAGGCATTGCCGAAGGACTGCTTCCCTGCACTGCCCCAGGACATTTCATTCACGCTTGACAACAACAATACCAGGCAGATCACCGCGGCCTCGCCTGATTTCCAGGGCACACGACAGCTCCAGTTCACCACAAATACTGATGGCACAATCACGGTTACACTTCCTAAGGAGTTTCTGAAAATATACACAGTTTTAAAAATACAATGAATGTACAAAGAGGAGCTTCGTAAAGATGAAAACAAAAAAGAATGTTTTTACTCTCATTGAATTGCTGGTTGTCATAGCGATCATTGCAATACTGGCGGCGATGCTGCTGCCTGCGTTGAGCAAAGCACGCGCCAAAGCCAGGGCAATCTCCTGCACGAACAACCTCAAGCAGATTGCTCTGTTCGCCACGCTCTACGCAAATGACTACGATGGAGTGCTGTTCTGCGGCAGAGGTGACGTTGGCTTTGAATATCCGCTGGGCACCCTGGGCAAATATTTCCAGCCCAAGACAAACATGGAGGTATGTCCTGGAGCAAAGCCATTCACATACGTTGACAGCATAAAGACATACGCCACCCGCGGCGCAAATGACTTTCCCATCAACGCAGGCCTGCGCAAGACACTCCAAGTGGATTCCGTGTGGAATCTGTATCTCTTCACCCACTGCCTAAAATATCCTGACAAGCATTTCCAGTATGGAGATTCCAGGGAATCCGAAACTGACGAGACACAATGCTCACAGTGCTTCCTTACTCAGTCAAACGGAAAGAAAAAACATTTCAGTCTTCACCATGGCGGACGCTGCAATCTGGCGTATATTGACGGTCATGTCTCTGCAGTCAGCCAAGGCAACTTCCTGGATGATGTAAAGCCAGAATTCATAGACAATGGCAAGACTGGTCAAAAGACCTGGTTCTACATGTTCCTGGAAGGTGGTGTACAATTTGAATCACCGAGCGTGACCGGCAAATAATGGTCTCAAGGATTTTCAACTACAGATGATTATTCAGAAAGGACA
>JAFYGL010000302.1 GCA_017543165.1 Victivallales bacterium
CGTGAAGCAAGGCGAGTTCAAGCCGCAGTTCGGCTTTGTGGGCACTGATTCGCTGGCGGACAAGACCATGGTGGATTTCCTGAAACTCACCGAGACCGCCAACCGTCTGGCTGAACTGGAGACCTCGGTATGGCTGTTGGCGCGTGAATTGAAGAAGACGCAGCGCCGTGTAAACGCGCTGGAGCATATTTTCATTCCCAATTACAAGGACACTTTGCATTTCATAGAGGAGCAACTTGAAAGCCGTGAACTGGATTCCTTCTTCACGATGAAAATGGTGAAGAAAAGGCTTGAGGCCGCCAATGATGCTGAATATGCCAGAAAGGAGGGTGATAGACAATGAGGCTGTCTGATTACTTCAAAAGAGATAAAAATGAGCCTGGGCGTCAGGCCGTGGCTGCAAAGGAAGATGAAAAGCCTCGGGGCATTCCCTTTGCGCAAAGCATTCTGGTGGTTCTGGATGGTTCCGAGGCCGCAATCAACGCGCTTAAGATGGCCGTCAATATGAAGTCCTGCCTGCCCGATGCCAGGCTGTCCGCCGCGTTTGTGGTGGATACCGTGAGCATGAACATGCTTCAGCAAATGCGCGTGTTCATCGCCGAGGAGCGTGAGGTGTTCGAGCAGGAAATCAATGCAAAGGGGCAGCGTGTGCTGGACAGCGCATACGAATATGCGAAAAAGCAGGGCGTGGAACTGGAAACATATATGCTAAGGGGCCGTTTCTCCCAGGCGATACAGAAGGCATGCCGTGAACTGCGCTGCGATTTGCTTATCATATACGGCTGGCATGACGCCTCCACCCACAAGGACAACAGCAGCGTGGAAAGGCAGCTGGTGGTGGACCATTCTTCATGCCCTGTTCTGGTGATAAAGGGGTGATATGAAACAGGATTTGCATGGAAAGGTTCTGGTTCTGACTGGCGCAGGCGGCGGCATTGGCAGGGCGATTGCCCTGCGCATGGCGCAGTGTGGGATGAAGTTGGTTCTGCTTGGCGGGCGCAATGTGTCTAAGTTGCAGGAAACGCAGGCCCTTGTTGAGAAATGCAGCCAGTGCCTTGTGCTGCCAGGGGAATTGACTGATGTAGAGGCACTGGACAAACTTGTCGCGCAGGCTGCATCCGCATTCGGCGGCATTGATGTGCTGGTGAACAATGCGGGCGTTGCACAAAGCACGCCCTTCGACCAAGTCACGCCACAGGAATTCGATGCAATTATGGGCATAAACGTGCGGGCACCATATTTCCTCACGCAGAAGTGCCTGCCTTATCTGAAGCAGTCCAGTGCCGCAAGCATAATAAACATAGCGTCCGTGGTGTCCCATGCAGGTTATCCATTGCAGAGCGCATACACAGCCTCCAAGCACGCCATGCTGGGCTTCACCAAGAGCCTGGCCGCGGAATGCTACAAGGACAATATTCGCGTCCATGCCATCGCGCCAGGCGGCGTTTACACAGACATGGTCAAGATTTCACGCCCAGACCTGACACCTGACGGCATGATAATGCCTGAGGACATCGCCGATATCGTGTGCTTCCTTCTGGAAAACCGTGGCAATGCCGTAATTGACGAAATCATGGTCCACCGCGTCAACAAACAGCCATTCCTGGTGTGAGTCAAGCGGAGTTATTATTTATCCACAGATTTGCGCAGATTACCACAGATTATTGGCAGGTTATTTTGCTAAAAAATCTCCAGCTGTACGGTTGTCGGGGGTAGCCAGCGCGTCCCGCGCTGGAAAGGTTCTCCAGCGCGGGACGCGCTGGCTACCTCC
>JAFYGL010000303.1 GCA_017543165.1 Victivallales bacterium
GCATCAGACTGCTTCTTGTAGTACTCACATCCTTGGTAGATGATATACGGATTAATGCAGATCTGGACTGTCACGTTGTCGGGCAGTTCAAATTTTGGCGGATAGTAGTATGCCTCGTATGCCAGAGTTGAGATTTTCTTGTCAGGATATTTTACCTTTGCCCATTCTGCGACTTTCTTGACGAAACTCCACACAAGTGGCGACATAGCTACACGGCCTGCATTCTTGTCAATCAAAGCCTGGCAATTCTTGCAGTAGCAGGGCTGCGTGGTGAAATTGTCGTCTGGCACCATGTGGATATGCAATGCATCTGGTGGATTGGTCTTCCAAAGTTTTCCTTCGGGACGACCCTCGTACACTGCGTCTATGAAATCGCAGTATGCCTTCAGTGTGGCAGGATTTGTGAAGCAATACTGCGGATAGCGTGCCCAACGCACAGTTCCATTTTTGTCCGTGGATTTGATGACGCCTTTGTTGCGTGTCTTGCCATCCGCCTCAAGCGCGAAAATTTCGTCCTGGTCCTTGGCGAATAAGCCCAGTTCCTGCATGGAGTGGCTGCCAGTTAAGTTCTTATAGCCGAATGCCCTCAAATGCCTGCAGTATTCCAGTGCGTCCTGGCTGGCGAAACCAAGGAAGGCGTATGGCCAGATGCTCCTGTAATACAAGGGTGGCGTCACTTCTATTGGAAGACCAGAAACTGTCACCTTGTCCAGCTTGTCATAGCATTCGCCGAATTCGCCTGGCGCATACCAGCGTACACCCAGAAATCTTTCTATGAACGAGTATGTACACCACATTAGGCCAAACACAGCGTCTTTTCTGGAGATTGGTATGACATCGCAGTCAGCGCCCATGATGGAAATGTGCCCACCAGGCAATTCTGTTATGCGGTATGTTTCGTCGTCATATTTCTCTGGATTGTAGATGTCGGTCTTGGGCAGTTCATCGTGAGCACCTATGTAGATTGCCTTTTTCCCTGCTGGCTTTGACGTTGCAATCGGCATGTCAACACCAGCTACAACCTTCATGTACTTTTGAAGATGCTGTGCGCAATATTCAGTTGTCTTGGGCGCTTTGTCCTTCTTGACAATTACATAATCGCTCTTTCCTCCATTGGCGATTTCAAGCGCAAACAAACATACACACGCAAAAAGCAGAATGATAACAGTTTTTTTTGTCATTGTTTTTTCTCCTCTTATTGAAATTGATTAGTCATTGTTCAGTTGCGAGTTTCGGATTGCGCCTGTTCATTGAGCGCCTTTTCTGCAAGTCTCGTGTAGCCGAATTTACGAAGATCGCTGATAAAGAAATCCTGCCCAGTGCGGCATGTTTCAATGAGGCGCAAATGGCTTCCCTGCCGCCACTTCTGGAGACCGAGATAATAGAACTTGCGCATTTTGTCCGTGATGAGGAAGGGAGTGATGCCGTACTTGAGGCATTCCTTAAGGAGTGCAAGACGCCCCACACGGCCATTGCCATCCTGAAATGGATGTATCTGCTCGAAGCGTACATGAAAATCCAGCAGGTTTTCAAAGTTTTTGGGAGCGTTCTTCCACCAGGCAAGCAGTTCTGCCATTTTGAAATGCACCTCTTTTGCAGGGCATGTCTCCATATCGCCTACCACATTGTCCAGTCGCTTGTAGTCCCCTACGGCAAACCACTCCTTGCGGCTGTCGGTCGTCCCGCTCTTCAATATCTCGTGAAGCCGCTTTATATATGCCTCCGTCAATGTCGCCTTGGCAGTGGAAATGACTTTGTCAACCGCACGAAAGTGGATGGCAGTTTCAACAATGTCATCCACTGGAATGTCGGCACCTATCTCGCCTATTGTCTTCGTCTCGAATATCCAGCGGGTTTGCTCGTGTGTTAGGCGACTGCCTTCTATATGGTTGGAGTTATAGGTGAAGTCAATCTGGAGATGATGGTACAGCCCGCCAGAGATGCGGGAAATGCGCTCTGTATCCAACGCACCGAGAATGCTCGTCGGGTAGGGACGACGGCTCTTCCGTTCAGGCTTGGCTGCATCCGCTGGTATCCTCCATTCGCCTCGCTCCAGCGTAGCCCCGTGGATGCGTCCCTTGGTGCAGTAGTTGCGTACCTGCCTTGGCGTTATACCCCATCTCGAGGCTATTTCCACTATCGTCAGATATCTCATTTGTTCTCCCTGGGGGAAGTTTTCAATGCTCTAAAAGGAAATTTATCTCGCTAAAAATCTTTGTAATTTTTATGAAATATACTTCCTTTTGGCATTTTTTAAAATCGCTATGTCCCCAAAATGGTAGGTATTTGAGAGCCGCGCAGCGGCGGCGGCCGCCAGGGCGCAATCATGCTTAACCCCTGGCAAGCGCCCGCAGGGCGCGCAGCCTGGGGAATGCGCCAAATAACAGTCTGCGCCCGCAAGGGCGCGACAGAAGCATGGCCA
>JAFYGL010000304.1 GCA_017543165.1 Victivallales bacterium
GAGGAACCACATCTTGATATGTGTCTTCTTCTGGAGCAAGTCCAGGTCGGCGCCCTTGCGGATGGCCTCGTACATAATGAACTGGCGCAGGCTTGATGGCTCCTTCAACCTGTCCAGCAATTCCTCCAGGGACAACTGGTCCAGGTGCTTGACGAAGCCCAGGCCAGGATTGCCATTCTCCAGCGAGCGGATTGCCTTGAGGAAGGCCTCCTTGTAGGTCTTGCCTATGCTCATTACCTCGCCGACCGCCCTCATCTGGGTGCCCAGCTTGTCCTCGACGCCGCGGAATTTCTCGAATGCCCAGCGGGCGAACTTCACTACCACGTAGTCGCCCGACGGCTCATATTTGTCCAATGTGCCTTCTTTCCAGTATGGCAGTTCATCCAATGTGATGCCAGCTGCCAGCAGCGCGGACACGTATGCGATTGGGAAGCCAGTTGCCTTGGAGGCCAGGGCTGACGAGCGTGAGGTTCTTGGATTGATTTCAATCACGACGATGCGGTCGTCCTTGGGGTTGTGGGCGAACTGCACGTTGGTGCCGCCTATGACGCCGATGGCCTCGACGATGCGGTAGGAATATTCCTGCATCTTCTTCTGCAATTCCTCGGATATGGTCAGCATCGGCGCCGTGCAGAACGAATCGCCAGTGTGCACGCCGACTGCGTCCACATTCTCAATGAAGCAGACTGTTATCATCTTGCCTTTGGAATCGCGGACGACCTCCAGCTCCAGTTCTTCCCAGCCCAGCAGTGATTCCTCGATGAGGACCTGGTGAACCAGACTTGCCTGCAGGCCCCTGGACGCGATTGTGCGCAGTTCTTCCCTGTTATAGCAGAAGCCGCCGCCCGTGCCGCCCATGGTGTATGCGGGGCGCACCACAACTGGATAGCCGATTTCAGCGGCTGCCGCCTCTGCGTCCTCCAGTGTATTGACTGCCTTGCTGGGGGCCATTCCAATGCCCAGTTCGCGCATGGTGTTCTTGAATTCCGTCCTGTCCTCGCCTCTTTCAATGGCGTCGATCTGCACGCCTATGACTTTCACGCCATATTTTTTCAGGATGCCGGCAGTGGACAATTCGGAGGCCAGGTTCAGTGCGGACTGGCCGCCAAGATTTGGCAGCAGTGCATCAGGCCTTTCTGCGGCAATGATTTCCTCCATCCTGGTCACGTTGAGTGGCTCGATGTATGTCTTGTCCGCAATGCCAGGGTCCGTCATGATTGTCGCTGGATTGGAGTTTACCAATACAATCTCATATCCCAGGCTTCGCAGAGCCTTGCACGCCTGCGTGCCAGAATAGTCGAATTCACAGGCCTGTCCAATGATGATTGGACCAGAGCCGATTATCATTACCTTGCTGATGTCATTGCGTTTTGGCATTGTCAATCCTTTTTCTTTTTCCTTTCCACAGATTGTTTTTCTGAACATTTGATTCGGCGTCAATCCATGGATTATTTTTTACTCAAAAAAATGACACGAAACGAAAATGCCTCGTGTCATTTTGTGTTGCCTAGCTGAATAGTGCCTCCGCATAGCCTTGAGGGTCGAATGGCTGGAGGTCATCCATTTGTTCGCCAAGACCGACGAAGCGCACGGGATAGCCAAGTTCCCGCTTGATGGCGACGGCGATGCCGCCCTTGCCAGTGCCGTCCAGTTTTGTGAGAAGCAGTCCCGAAATGGGGAATATCTTCCCGAATTCGCGGGCCTGGATCAGTGCGTTGCTGCCAGTTGAAGCGTCAACAGTAAGCCATACCTCGTGTGGCGCGTCAGGCATGGCCTTTGCCAGCACTCGCTTGATTTTGGACAGTTCGTCCATCAAGTCCTTGCGGGTATGCTGGCGTCCCGCCGTGTCAATCAGCACATAGTCGCACTTTTTCACGATGCCTGATTTGACTGCGTCGAATGCCACTGACGCCGCGTCGCCGCCAGTCTTGCCAGTCACCACGGGGCATTCCAGCCTTTCAGCCCAGATGCGCAACTGCTCCGAACCAGCCGCGCGGAAAGTGTCTCCAGCGCCCAGCATCACGGACTTGCCCTGCTTCATGAAGTAGCGCGCCAGTTTGGCGGTGGTGGTGGTCTTGCCGCTGCCATTCACGCCTACCATCAATATTACCGCGGGTCCCTCGGCTGGGAAGTTGAAGGCTGGCTCGCCGCCCTCTGTGATTATGGAAAGCAGCCTTTCCTTCGCCGCCTTGATGATGTCCTCTTCCGTGTCGATAAGCCCGCGCTTGTACCTGTCCTTCAAGTCCTCCACTATCTCGTGGCTGACTGCATAGCCCAGATCCGTTGAAATCAAGGCCTGCTCCAGTTTAGCGTATGAGGCGTCGTCCCAGGACTTGATGTCCGAGAACATGCTCTTTATGCTGCGGACAATCGCGGTCCTGGTCTTCTCCAGACCTCGTTTGAATATGTCAAACAAACCCATTTACTTATTTCCTTTGGGAGTTTTCCTGCTTGCCTTTCCGCAATTCTCCCGTATTTTGTCCAGCACGCCATTGATGAAGCGCGGGGACTTTGCCTCGCCGAAGGCCTTTGCCAACTCAACCGCCTCGTTGATGCTGGTGGCCGCTGGTATTTTGTTCTCGAACATCAATTCGTAAGCCGCGATGCGCAGAATGGCCTTGTCAATTTTCGGCATCCTTGAAATCGTCCAGTTCTTGGCAGCGCACTCTATCGCCAGGTCAATCTCGCTCACATGCTCTGCCGCTCCCTTTGCAATGCGCTGGGCGAACTGCCTTGCCGCCTCGAAGTCAGAGCGCAACGGCGCCTCCTCGTCATCATCGTCTTCCAGCAAGGAGGCAGTCAACGCCGTGACCGCAAAGTTGCCGTCGTCCCATTGCCAGTCGCAGTTGGTGTCCATGCTGAACAGGCACTGCATCGCAAGGCGGCGCGCCAGTTTCCTCTGTCTGATGAAGTCCAAATCACTGCGGGAGACATGCTTCTCCGAAACTGCATCTTCCTTAGTCATTTTAGCCAAGTCTGCCTTTGTAATTGGAACTTATAGGTTTTTGAGGAGGCTGACCATTTCAATGGCGGTCTCCGCCGCAGAGGCGCCGCGGTTGCCCGCCTTGCAGCCTGAACGCTCGATTGCCTGCTCGATATTCTCCGTGGTGACCACGCCATATATCACGGGCAGACCCTTTTCCAGCGATACCTGCGCCAGTCCCTTGGAGACCTCTGCGTTCACGAAGTTGGCGTGGGCCGTGGAACCCTGGATGACGACGCCCAGGGCCAGAAGCGCGTCGTATTTGCCTGATTCCGCCATCTTCTTGCAGACCAGCGGTATTTCAAACGAGCCAGGAACCCAGGCCACATTGATGTCCTTTTCGGAGGCACCATGGCGCAGCAGGGTATCAATGGCGCCGTCAAGCAGCTTGCTCACGAAAAAACTGTTGAAACGTGCGCAGACTATGCCGAACTTCATCCCATTGGCGGATAGCTTGCCCTCGAATGTCTTGATGTTGCCTGTCATTTTTAATGTGCTCCGTATGTTGTTATGATATATATTTAAATGAATGCGGAAATTACCTCGGGAGAATGTGCCCCATTCTGTCCCGTTTTGTGTTCATGTATTTTTCATCGTATTGCTGTGAAGGAATCACCAGTGGCTCGCGCCCTGTGATTTCCAGGCCATGTCCTTCCAGCCCCACCAGTTTCTTGGGATTGTTGGTTAGTATGCGTATGCTTTCCACGCCCAGTGAACGAAGTATCTGCGCGCCGATGCCGTACTCGCGCAAGTCAGGTGCAAGCCCCTGGTATGTGTTTGCATCCACGGTGTCAAGCCCACGTTCCTGCAGGTGGTATGCGTGCAGTTTGTTTTCCAGGCCTATGCCCCGTCCCTCCTGGCGCATGTAGATAATGATGCCGCTGCCGTTTTCCACAATGCGCTTCATAGCCGCGTCCAGTTGCATTCCGCAGTCGCAGCGCAGTGAATGGAACACATCTCCAGTGAGGCATTCGCTGTGCACCCGTGTGAGCACATCCTTCTTGCCAAGCACATCGCCATATACGAGAGCCAGATGTTCCTTTCCATCGTGCTTTGCCTTGTAGCAGTGCAGTGTGAATATGCCGAAAGAGGTGGGAAGTTTTACCGTCTCCACCAGTTCCACCATGCTTTCGTTCTGGCGGCGGAACTTTATCAAATCAGCCACGCACCCCAAGGGCAGATTGTGCTTTTTTGTGAACTCGAGCAACTGCGGCAGCCTTGCCATGGTGCCGTCTTCGTTGAGTATCTCGCATATAACGGCGTATGGCGAAAGGCCAGCTAGCCTCATCAAATCAACCGAGGCCTCCGTGTGCCCAGCCCTGACCAGGACGCCACCTTCCCGCGCTATCAGGGGGAACATGTGCCCTGGCGAATGGAAGTCGCTGGCCTTTGCCCGCGGGTCTGCCAGTTTGTTGGCGGTAATCGCCCTGTCCCTGGCGGAGATGCCCGTGGTGGTGCCTTCATTGGCATCGACGCTGATTGTGAAGCAGGTGCCCAGCGGGTCCGTGTTGCGTGTCATTTCATGGAGGCCCAGTTCAATGGAACGCGCCAGTGTGATTGGCACGCAAACCAGCCCGCGTGCATGAGTGACCATGAAGTTGATCGAC
>JAFYGL010000305.1 GCA_017543165.1 Victivallales bacterium
GTCTAGGAGGAGTGCGAGTTCTATTTCCTCCCCCAGTTTGAGTTTGCGGTGCGGGTCCACCTTTGCCACGCAGGGTGCGCCGTCGCCCGTATTCAGATAAATGTATGTTTCCGCGCCCATAGGTTCAATCACATCTATGGGTGCTTTTATTTTCTGCGCGTCTTTTTGCATTTCCGCCAGTTCTGAGCCCATGTGCTCGGGGCGCAGGCCGAATATTACTTCCTTGTCCACGTATGCGTCAAGTTTCCATGCCGCAGGCAGGCGCAGGTGCATTGCGCTGTGGTGGAAGTAGATGCCGTCCCCTTCTCGCAGCAATTTGCCATTGAAGAAGTTGGTTGGCGGCGTGCCGATGAAGCCCGCCACGAACACGTTTGCTGGATTGTCGTATATTTCAAGTGGCGTGTCCACCTGCTGGATGATGCCGTCCTTCATGACGCAGATTCTGTCGCCCATTGTCATAGCCTCGATCTGGTCGTGCGTGACGTATATCATGGTGGTGTCCAGCCTACGATGCAGTTTGGATATTTCCGCCCGCATCTGCACGCGCATTTTGGCGTCCAGGTTGGAGAGCGGCTCGTCAAAAAGGAATACAGCAGGCTTGCGCACGATTGCGCGGCCCACGGCTACGCGCTGCCTCTGCCCGCCTGAAAGCGCCTTGGGCTTCCTGTCCATATAGTCCGCGATGCCCAGGATTTCCGCGGCCTCGTTGACACGCTGGTTTATGATGTCCTTCGCAATGCCGCGCAGTTTGAGGCCGAAAGCCAGGTTTTCCCTGACTGTCATGTGCGGGTACAGCGCGTAGTTCTGGAATACCATGGCGATGTCCCTGTCCTTTGGCGGAATGTCGTTTACTATTCTGCCGCCGATGTCGATGGTGCCGTCGCTGATTTCCTCAAGCCCCGCAATCATGCGTAGCGTTGTGGATTTGCCGCAGCCAGAGGGACCCACCAGCACCATGAACTCCTTGTCCTGCACTTCCAGGTCAATGCCCTTGACCGCAGGCGCGCTCTTCTTGTCATAGCGCTTGGTGACTTTGCTCAATGTGACTTTTGCCATGGTTTCACCTTCTATTTCATTGTTGGGATGACTATGCCGCGGAGGATTATCTTCTGGCATGAGAGGAAGACCAGCAGGGTTGGTATGGAGGCTATGATGAAGCCTGCCGACACAATCCAGGGTTCGCCGCTCCACCAGATTGAGGCCTGATACAGCCACACCGCAATCGTCCACATGCTCTTTTTCTGGCAGATGATGAGCGCCCATTCCCATCCATTGTATGCGTGCATGAACGCGGTGAGGCAGTTGATTGCCAGAATGGGCTTGACCAGCGGCATTGCCACGATGCGGAATATCTGGAATTCGGAGGCGCCGTCAATGGTGGCGGCCTCGAAGAGTTCCTGCGGCAGGCTGTCGAAGAAGCCCTTCAGTATGAAGATGCTCATGCCATTGGCTGCGCTGGGCAGCACCAGCGCCCACATTGTGTTCAGCATTCCCAGGTCACGCATAAGCAGGTATGAGGGGATGGCCGACACCATCGTGGGGAACGCCATGGTGGCCAGCATGTACAGGATGATTTTGTCATGCCCCTTCAGGTTGAAGCGGCTCAGGGCGTAGGCGGCGAGTGGGTTGATGGTGAGGGTGAAGCATAGCGTCAAGGCAATCAGTCCCAATGTGACCAGGATTGCGTTGCCGTTGAAGAGCAGGTAGCTCATCACCATGTAGAAATTCTTGACTGCGGGTTGCAGTGTGATTTTCCACTGGTGGTCGATGAATAGTTGCGTGTATGCGGCGTGGAAGGGCGGGAATATTTCCTCCAGATTTGAATATTCCGTGTGGTATGCCTGGTTGATTTTCTCCAGTGAGCCGTATTTTTCCATGACGAAAGCCTGGTACGCGATTTCGGAACTGGTGAATATCTTGGCTTCAGGTGGCTGTTTCTTTGCGAAGTTCATCCATATTTTCTGGAAATTGCTCTGGGATTTCAGCCTTGGCGCCGCGGCTGGCAGCCTGACTTCCGCAAAGGAGGAGTAATTGGTGCCAAGCATTTTGTTCAATGTGGCGATTTCGGGCACATTGGTCTGCACATCCTTCTGGAACGCGGCCTCCATTTCAGGCGTGACCTTGAGTTTGCATAGCCGCAGCGGAAAATATTCGTTCTGGAAACGCCTCCAGATTGCTTGCAGCTCCTTTGGAAAACTGGCTGGAAGGGGGAATGGCGTGTGCTCCAGGCAGGGATAGTCCGTCTTTGCCACGGCATTGTATTTCTCGATTTCGTATGTGTGCCCCGTCTCCAGTTTCAGCCGTTCGCTGCCAAGAAACTCATACCACTTGACTCGCAGGCAGAAGGGCGTGGCGAAGCCGCACTCGGGGCGCAGGTCCTGCATATCCCGCAAAAACAGCTTGTAACCCTCGAAACGCCCGTCGCCTTCGTAGGGAATGTAGTTCTGGGAATCCAGGGGCAGGGACCTTTCCTTGTCGAAATACACATTGTAGAAACTTTCAAAGGGCGTTTCCCATTCCTCGCTGATTTCCTGCAAGGCCCCGTTCATCAGCTGGCGTTTGCTGATTTTCTCGCCAGGATGCTTTTCCTTGTAGAGTCCGCTGTAGTGCCTGATTAGAAAATCCACGGATAGAACCCTGTCAGGATTGCAGAGCAGGTCCGTCAAGTCATATTGCATGGAGAACTCGCTGTAGTCCTGCGCCATTGCCTTGAAGCCTTCTGGATTTCTTCTTGCCTCTTCCAGATAGAAGTTCGCGAAGTCAGCGTGGCCTTCCTTGTCCCTGCCAATCACGGACCAGGAATTCCAGTGGCGCGGCCTTTCTGGAAAATACGCCTTCATCTGCGCGGAATAACTGGGGAATCTGAAGAAGTACTGGCTAAGGCCCCTGACATAGCGGAAGTCCTCGTGGAAAAGGAAGCGTGGAACCACATTGTAGTTCCAGTAGTCGCTGGCGGTGCTGAGGCTGCTGCTTATAGTGATAAGAAATGGTATCACCATGCAAGCACCCATGATACATAATATGCAATAAATTATCCCTAGAAGCAAACGGCTTGACCAGGATTTACGACCGACTTCGGCTATGAGTGGCATATATGCTTCTCCTTATTCAGAGGCCTTCTTGTATTCCACCTTTTTGAGGAACTGTATCTGTATGTAAGTGAGGCCGATCAGGCCTGCGCCCATGATCCACGCCATGCAGGTGGCCATGCTGAAATGCAGGTAGGCGTATGCCTCCTGCCAGATTTTCATGCCTATGACCATTGTCGCGTCGCCAGGGCCGCCGAATGTCAGCAGGAATATGTTTCCCATGCCCTGGAATGTGCCGATGAACGAGCCCACGAAGTTGATGATGATCAGGGGCAGCAGGTACGGGACGGTGATTTTGCAGAATTTCTGCCACCAAGTGGCGCCGTCCACATCCGCGGCCTCGTATAGTTCCTTGGGCAATGACTGGAGCGCCGCAAGATATATGAGGCTTGACATTCCCATGCCCGCCCAGACTGTGGGGATTATGCAGCATATCATTGCCAGTTTGGGGTCCTGCAACCAGGTCTGGAGCGGTATGTTCACGCCAGGCAGCTTGTTGATTGTGGTAATCAGCTGGTTCAGATATCCAGTGGCGCTGGCGGAATAGAGCATTTTCCACAGCAGGGCGATGACCACGCTGCTTGTCATCTGGGGCAGGAAGAAAAGTGTCCTGAAGAAGATTTTGCCTCTTGGTATTTCGGTCAACAGCACGGCCAGGAATATTGGCGCCAGAAAAACCATTATCATGTTCAACACCACGAAATAGCAAGTTCTCCAGATGCTTATCCAGAAGTCCCTGTTGTATGCCAGGTTGATGAAGTTGTCCAGCCCCACGAATCTGGATTCGCCCACCACCTTGTAGTCCTGGAGCGCCATGACCATGCCCCGCAGCAGGGGATAGTAGCGCCAGCAGGTGATGATTGCCAGCGCGGGAACCAGCAGCAGCACAGGCAGCCAGCCCGAATACACGGAACGGGAACCTACTTTCTTCACATTGTAGGAGAAGATGATCTTGTACAGCACCACTGCGAACAGGCAGACCACGACTATCATGATGGCCAGCGCGTATGGCCTGCGCGCCGCTAGAAATTCCTCTGGCATTTCAAACATGAGGCCGCTGTTGGCCGCCACCTGCAAGTCCGCGTATGCCTTCAGATAGTCAAAATGCTCGCCGTTGGCGCCCAGCATGATGCCGATGACACGGCGTATGATTTCATCGTTTATGTTGAGCCAGTGCCCCGAGAAAGGCTCTGTCCGTGAAAGGACTGTGCCCTCGTCTATCGCCTTGAAGTTGTCCTGTATAATCCTTGGCACATCCTTGACATACTCGTCAAAGCCGTATTGGCGCAGCCTGTCCGGCGACACAAAACTTGCCATGCCGCTGAGCACGCATTCCTCCACGTCGCGGCGGTCGTTCTCCTTGTCGATGCAAGCCAGCAGTGCCTTCCATATCTTGTCCCGTTCCTCCTTCGGGCGGTCCTTCACATTGGCGTACATGGAGCAGTAATGCTGGAAAATCTGCACGCATTGGCGTCCCTTGGGGCCTGGCGCCGCAGGGTATGGGAACCAGCTGAGCAAGGATGGTTCGAGTTGGGCGCCCTTGGCGATTTGCGCCAGGTCGTCAATGGTGGCCGCCATCATCGCGACCTCGCCCGTGCCCAGGAAATCATGGAAATAATGCTGCCTGGAAGTGGATGCGGGCAGCACCACGCCTTTGATTTGCTCGCCGTCCTTCTCAAAGGTGCCCCAGCGCAGTTTGTACCAGAATGAAAGGGCGGCTCTTCCTTCCTCAGTGTCCCAGTTGGCCCGCCAGTCGGAGGGTTCGTGGGACAGGTCTTCGCCTTCTGGCGTAATGAACTTCTCCTCCACGATGGAGAAGCCGTATTCCTTGCCTGTCTTAGGGCTTTTGCGGTACTGGATGAATGGCTCGCCTCCAGCGGTGTATATCCATGGCAGGAACATATAGCCGCCAGTGGGAAGGCAAAGCGCCCTTTGCCCGTATGAATTGACGGCGCCCTTGACCACCTTGTTTGGCATGGTCAGCGCCTTGCACCACTCGTAGAATTCGTCCCAGTCCTTTGGCGGGTTGTTGGGATCCAGACCCGCCTCCTTGACCAGGTCTATGCGGAACACCATTCCCTGTATGGTTACGCTTGGAACGGGAATGCCGTATATCTTGCCGTCCTGGCTGGCGACTGCTCTCCACAGGGGCTTGTATTTTTCCCATTCCTTCCACTTGACCTCGTTGCCAGAGACCTCGCCGTCCCCGTTCAAATCGTCCCCAATCCACTCGTTGAGGGGATAGAGGAAGTTCTGCTTGATGTCATTGCGTATGGTGTGGAAGAGGGAGATGCCGATGTCCGGGCTGGTTTTACCAGCCAGGGACATGAGCAGGTTCGAATCACCCGCGCTGGGCAGGGAAATGCCGCCCCATTGCCTGACTTCAATCTGCGGGTCCTCCTTCATGAGGCGCACCAGCGCGTCAACGGTGGAACTGCGCGAACCTTCGTTTACGCTGAACATGCTTCTTACGCTGACCACTGTCTTCTTGTCAGCCGTCTTGTCAGCCGCAAACGCACTGGTGAAAACCAGAAATATTAACAACAGCAATGGAGTTTTCTTCATCTTTGTGTATTGGCTGTTTTTGCATGCGGGCGCCGAAGCGGCGCCCACTCAGGTTGCCTTGGCGGGAACATGCCAAGAGAATCATTATAATTGAGGGTGAAACATCATTATTCCGCCAGGTACAACTTGTAGTTGCGGCGCGGAATGCTGGCTTTG
Organism: Victivallales bacterium; assembly: GCA_017543165.1. The sequence continues at coordinate 5,811 of JAFYGL010000305.1, forward strand.
AATTGGTTGCCATTCAACTGGATTGCCTGGCCGCTTTCGGCGTCCACAAGCTTGCCTTTCTTGAAGAAGGCCTTGTCCAGTTTCACGGTCAAATCCTGGTTCTTCAGGGACAGGTTCGCCACTGAAATCAGGTACTTGCCCTTGTTTTCCCAGCATACCGAGTAGCACTCCTTGCCGTCGCTGGTGACTGGATGCTGCTCTCCCCAGTACGGGAAGAAGCGCACTTCCTTGTCCCCGATGTGGAAGTCCTGCTTGATTTTCATGAGTTTGTATGCTGGATTCGGGTTGCAGAATATGGGCTGGAGTATGTTGTCATGGGTAAGGCACATTGCCAGGTAGTCCCTGGCGGCCTCCTCGCTGGCCGCGTATTTGGAATCGATTTTAGGGCTTTTGGTGATGTTGCTTATGATGCAGCCAGCCCAGCCAAATGCCTGACCGCCATATTCGATGGCCCAGCGGTCTGGATTCGAGACATAGTATAGGAAGTCCTGCCCGCCATTCTCCAGGGAGGCGAGTATTTCCTTGGCATTGACCGTATATTGGTCCATCAGCGATGCCTTCTGGAAATATGCGGAATTGATGTTTTCGCCTGTGATGATGCTTTCGCAGAAGCTGGCGATTGGAACGACGAGTGTCGCCGCCGTGTGCACGCGCATGACAGGGATGCGCCCATGCTTCTTGTAGAATACATGGCACATTCTCTTGAGCAGGTCGCGGCGGGCGAACCAGTCGTATTCGGGATAGCGCTTGCCGTCCCTGTCATAGTATCCCATGTCGTGCTTGTGGTTTGTGTCTGGGACTGGCCCCCATTCGTCCAGATTCGCCACGCCGTCGCATCCGTATTGGGCGTGTGTCTCCATCAGGTAGCAGAAGAAGTCCTGGTAGCGGCTGCCAAGCCCCACCTGGAACTGGCGTTCACCCTTCTGCTTGCCGTAGGGCGCCGTCGAAAGCGGCTCCTTGCGCCATTCAAAATAGTATTTCTTGACCTCGGGCGGCTGCCAAAGGAAAGGCTCCTCCTGCTTGACGGAATTGGTGTCCGCATTGTCAGTGGTGGGATCCCATGGCACCGCCTTGTACTGGGACATGTTCTTGTAGATGCCCAGGTTGCAGAGAATGGGGTCTATGTACAAGCCGAACAGGCGGTTCTTCCTGTGTGCCTTGTCCAGCCGCGCCTTGTATGCCTCCACATCGTAGATGCGTGGATAGAAGCCCACGCGCTGTGGATTGTCCGTGGCTGGCGGCCTGAAGTCATAGCTGCCGCTGCTGTATATGACTGGCGTGTCCGCGCCTGTCTGTTTTTCTGCGGAATCGGCCCTGTAGTCGTAGTTCATGTCCGCCAGGCGCCATCCGTCAGGCCTTGGGCGCACAGGCGTCGCCATCAGGCCGAAGGTGTAGGTGGTGCGGCGGCTGAACAGGCGCGGCTCGGAAATGGGCTGCACGTTCAGCGTGACCAGGCCAGCTTTGCGCTCCACGGACAGGCCCTGCTTGCGCTGGCTGCGGGCGTGCGGGCTCCAGTACTGCTCCGAGGCGCAGAACCAGAGCAGGCCTTTCTCATAGCCGCCCAGCCAGACTTGTATCTTGAACGGCGCCTTCCACAATATGCCTTCGCCAGCAGGAAGCCTGCGTGTGTTGCTGACGCGCGGCACGTTCAGGGAAAGGCCGCCTTCCCTGGCGCCAGTGTACTGTATGAAGGTGGCGTTCTTCTCTGGCAGCGGTATTGAATAATGGAAGTCCTCGATTTCCACGGTGCCTCTTGGGTCGAAGGTGAAGTCCACCTTCACCATGCCGTCATATTCGATTGCGGTTCTGACCTCGATGTCCACATTGGGTGAATTGGCCCTGGAGAACAGCTCGACCACGCCTTTTCTTTCACGCAGAAGCACCTGCCTGTCCACTTTGAAATCCACATATTTCCCATTGACCTTTGCGCTGAAGCTCATGGGACCCGCCATGAATTCGCTGCCATGTATCTTCACGCCATTGAGCAGGCCAAGATTTGTGAATGAGTATTCCCTTCCCCATACGGAGGCGGTGCCGTTCTTGTAGTTGATTGGGGTGAACGGCGGCAGGATGAAGTCATCGTCCAGGGCCTCTATGCCGCGCCTGTTGGTGAGCCAGTCCTCCTTTGCGGCCTGCTCCTCGGTGATAGGCGGCAATGGCCTTGAGACAAGCCCCTCCTGCGCTGCCTTGGCGGCCACGGAGCCTGGTTCCAGGCGTGTGAACTTCACGCTGTCGATGTAGAGCGGCACTTCAGTTGGATTGTAGAGTACGATTGCGCAGTCCTTCGCCTCTGCTGGCACGTTGATAGTCGCCCTGGATGCCGTCCATTTGTCCTCGCCAGGTATATTCGCGCCGCCTTCCTTGAAGAAAGGCTTGAATGTGTCTCCGCTGTAGTAGCCGATGGCATAGCATATCTTCTTGGATTCATTTACGGTGCAGGTGCCTTTGCGCATTGCCAGTTCAAGCTTGTAGCTCTCCTTGGCCTTGAGAGCCACTGGTATGCGGCGTGTCTCGTTGTTGCTCTTGCCCTGGAATATGTAGCACTTCTTGCCCTCGAAGTGCTCCTCGTCCACATTGTATGGTGCATTTTCCTCGAAGTCCAGCATGAAATCAGGTTTTGCAGCGGAGGGCTGAACAGTTGCAATGCTTGGCTTGCCGCCCTTCAGCAAATCATCCGCCACAGTTGCCCATTGTTCCTCGCCCACCTTGTGCGCCGCGTATGAAGTGACGTATTCAGGAGAGGTGTAGCCAAGCGTCCAGTTGGTCAGTTTGTGCTGTACGTAGAATTTGTGGTATGACTTATGGTCCCAGATCGTGTAGTTGCGCATTTCCGTGGGGATTGGCGTGGCAATCTTTGTCAGCACCAGAGTCTGCAGTTTGGGGGAGTAGATTGCCAGGGCATTGATGTTGTCGTTGACCTTCCAATTGCCGTCGCTCACCAGCGCACCGCCCTTGACGCCCTTGCTGTTTGCATAGTGGAACTGGTTGAAACTGCTGTCCCATGGCATGGTGAACATCCAGAAGTACTTTGGCTTTGTGGCGATGTCCTCCACCTTGTACTTGAAAGCCCATGTGAGGCCCTTTTCCGCATCCAGTTCATAGCGGGAGA
>JAFYGL010000306.1 GCA_017543165.1 Victivallales bacterium
CATTCAGTTCGCATGATGGCCGTTATTATCCAAATGCGTATTTCGTGTCCCGTCCATTTCCAATGCCCAGGCCAGGCAGCCGCATTGCCTGGTCTGCTTCAACGCCAGGCAAAAGCTCCATTTCAATCCAGCTTTCCACATGTGAAAGCCCCGAAAAGGGGGACTGGACACCATTTTCGGGGCCGGGCATGGATACTCGCGGCGCATACATCAGAAGCGGCGATGTACTGACAGCCGCGCCTGAAAATCACGGGTGGATGCGGTATCGTGTGTATTTGCGTTGCGACGGAAGCAAACGCCCAGTTCTTAAATCAGTGAAAATAGACAAGTTGACCCATGAGGACTGGAGCGGGCAGGATGCCGCACCGCCAAGCATAAAGATGCTGACTCCCGCACGGCTGGATGACGCAGCCTTCCCGCTTGTGTTTGAACTCGCCGATGACACTGGCGTAGAATGGCGCACTGTGGAGATGCAAATCGATGGCGTTGATGTGAGCGCCTCTCTGAAAAAGGAGGATAATTGTATCATTTACACGCCAAAGACACCCTTCAAAAGCAGGGAGAACAGTTTTGACAGACTGGAAAGCTGGTCATTCCATGACAGGAACGCGTTGCTGCGGAAGAATGTGCTGACTGGCGGGGGGGTGCGTATTTCCAGGGACGGCGGCGAGGCCAACACGGCCTTTCGCCTGGAATCTCCGATGGTGCCCGTGCTTCCATTCGAGCGCTATGTGTTTTCTTTCCAGGCGCGTGGCAATATTGCGGTTCCATCCCAGGGGCCAGCGCAAGTCAGTTTTGTGTTCATCGATGCGGCTGGAAATGTTGTAAGCGAGGAAAGGGCAGGGCGCCTTGTCCTTTCTGAGAATTGGCATGATTTGGAGTACAGCGCTGTGGCTCCACTCAAGGCAGTGAATGCAAGTGTCTGCCTGAATGTGGAGGAACCAGACATTTTCGGCGGGCGCTACATTGAAATAATGGATGTGAGTTTTGAAGGCAAGCGTGAACAGCTTGCGACAGGCGGCGTCAATTTGCACGTCGTCTCAATACAGGCTGCCGATCTGGCTGGCAATGCGTGCAGGCGCAATTTCCCGATATTGTTCAGCGCAGCCCGTTCTGGCTCTTTGAAATTTGAAGAAGACGGCTCCGTCTCACGCGGAGACACGCCGTTTCTTCCCCTCGGTATGGCAAATCTCTGGTTGAACGGAAGCGGAGAAGTGCAGGAATTCCTGGATTTGCGCAGGGCTGGTATCAACAGCGCAATTCCGCTGAAGGGCATGTTCCAGGCGGATTTGAATGCTTTTCTGGACAAGGCACAGGACAATCGCATAGCAGTGATTGCCACCATTGAAGGAAAGAATGCGGCGGACATTCTGAATCAAGTCGCAACAGCGCAGAGCAAGTCCTCCGTGATTTGCTGGATTGCGGACATGGCATTGCTTTCACATTACACCGTTGAGGAAATTGAGGAACTGGCTGCCGCAATCCATGGCATCGCACCAGGCCAGCCTCTTGCAATGACTGCCTCTTGGAATGACGCAAAAATTGCGCAGTATCTGAAATACGCAGATTTGTTCATGCCAATCATTGAGCAGGGGGACGATGTCATCAAGGCAATTGGTGCTTCCCGTAAAATATGCAGGAATGTAATCCCGATATTCGCTCTGGATAATGACGAGCCGCAGTTGTTGGATCGTGTCGGCGCGGCCTTGCTTTGCGGCGCCAGGGGAATTGTCTTCGACTGCAAGAAACCCGATGCAAGAGGAATTGCATTTGCGGTAAGTGAAAAGCTGGCTCAGGTAGCCGATGTCTTCAATGCCCACAGGAAAGCAGAGATAAAGGTCAGTTTCGGCAAATGCAAGGTGAAGCCCCTGGTGTCATCTGTGATTCATGAAAACCGTCATTACATAGTTTGCTACAATGGCGACAGTAAAGATGTGGAAATCAATTTCACGGTCGAGGATTGCGATGTGGCCAGGCGTATTCTGGAAGGCGGCGAAATACAGGTTGGCGGCACTGAATTCCACGATACATTGAAAACAGGGCAACTTAGAATATACCGTCTGGAAAAACTGTTCGAGTAGTTGATTGCGCGGGCAACAACTGCATGGAGACATCGCGTCCTGATGCGCGGCCAAATGGCCGCGCAGGCAATCTAGCCATGCACAATAAAAAATTAGCCAAATAAATTTGCATATATTCAAAATCCCGTTAATTTATGCTCATTCTTTTTAGGCGAATATTTGTTTTGTAATTGTTAATATTTGGAGGAAAAAATGAAAGGATTGACGGAAAAGCAGCAGGACATTCTGGAGTACATATCCGAATTCTCCCACAGGGAGGGAATGGCGCCCACCGTGTCGGAAATCAGCGAGCATTTCGGCATCAAGGCGGCAACCGCCTTCGCGCATGTCAGGGCATTGCAGAGGAAGGGATATGTGAACCGCTCCTCCAAGGCGAGAAGCCTGTCTTTGGCACAGTCCGAGAAGCCGAAGAACTTTGCGCTTACTCTCAGCATACCTGTCCTGGGCCGCATAAGCGCTGGCGTCCCGTTCATGGCGGAGCAGCATGTGGAGCGCTACATCCAGATAGACCCCCGTTCCTTGCCTGGCCATATCAGCGGGCAGAAGCTGTTCGCCTTGCAGGTCACAGGAGAAAGCATGCGGGACC
>JAFYGL010000307.1 GCA_017543165.1 Victivallales bacterium
CTTCGCCTTGTCCACATACACGCTGACGTAGATGGACTGGTCGCCTTCAACTACGGCTGGCTTGTCCCAATATCCCACGAACTGGGATTTGCGCACACCAAAGTCATCGTATGCCCTGCCCACCTTCTCCAGGATGCCATAGTGGCACCTCTCCTGGGACAGCATGGTGTTGTGAGGCAGCACGCCAGCCAGAAACGCCTGGGTTATGCGGAACTTGTACAGTTCGGGGTCCTCCTTGCCGCCGCCATACTTGGGCAGCAACACATCATTTGCCTGATATACGGAATTGGTCAGGCCAAATGGCATTGAACTGAGTTCGCTGGCGAACATCTCTATGCCGTAAGTGTCCTGGATGTCCTTTACATTGTGCATGATGGTGCTGCTGCTCTGGCGGATATGCTCCCCGTTCAGCAAATGTGTGGCAAAGGTGACGGCGGGAATCTGCACATAGTCGGTGTTGTGCAGGCATACCACTGGCTCCCTCACGCCATTCTGCCACAGCAGGTAGTATGTGCGGCGCAGGAATTCGCGATATGCAAGGAATGGCCAGCGCTGGTCGCATCCATGCAGTTTGTTGGAACATACGCCAACCGTGCCGAAGTCATAGTATATGCCCTCTGGCTTGAAACGCTCTATAAGGCGCTTCAGTTGCAGGCAGAAGAACGCATTCGCACCCGTAGTGGGACATGTGTCATAGATGATGTGCAACTTGCCGTCCTTCTTGTAGTCCAGAGTCTTCTGTGGCAGGCAGCGCCATTCGTCACGGAACGCAGCCATCTCTGGATACTCGTCCGTCAGCATCCTGCCATCCATATATACGGCAACTTGCTTGCGGAACGCCCTGCAATGCTCAAACTGCTTTTTCAGATATTGCGGCGTGATGGAATGTTCCTCATCAGGCAGGTTTGCAAAGAAGTCCTCTATTTCGTGGGGATATGGCGTGGAGCAAATCACATGGTAGCCAGTGAACGTGTCGGAATCGGGACGCTGCATCGCCACGCAATGTGTATCCGCTATGGAGTTCATGGGATAATGGGAGGGGAACTGTTTGACTGGCGTGGCGAGATAGCCCATCTCGAAAGTGAACTTCTCGCCCGCCTTCAGACTGGAGCGCACATTGTATTCCAGAATCGCCTTTTCCTTGTCGCAATTAAGCACGATGGCCCTGCCCTTCGGGAAAGACCAGCCCTTGTCAGTCTCCGTGAAGAGGCAAATACCCTTGTCCTCCTGGCCCAGCCACATTATCGGATAGAAGCCGATGGCATATTCACCGTCCGTCACAGGGCGTGTTATCTTTGCGCCCCAGGAGCCGCCAACGACAGCATGCATGTAGCGTGCCACATCCCTGGGCATTGTGAAACGCAGTTTCAAATCCTTCACATCCTTGCTGGCAGTCACCTTGAACTTGCTGTACGACACGCCGTCATATTCCACCCAGCCTTCCTCCTCAATTGTGCAATCGCGGTTGGAGGCCGTTGCGCTGAACTCGGCGCGATGCGCCGCCACATTGCCCACCTTGATGCCATTGCCGGCAAGTGCCTTGCCATTGCATATCACTTCAGGTGCGCCAAGAAGCATGTCCTTGCCCTGGGACAGAATCCTCTCCGGGAAAAGAGCCTTGCCATATTCATAATTACGCCCCCACATTCCAAAGGAATTGCCCTGGCGCATCAAAGGCGTGAACGGAGGCAGGATGACATTCTTTGGAAACAGCGTGTCCGCCTGGGACCAGGCGCCCATTCCAGGAAAATTCAATTCCAGTTCGGAGATTGCAGTCCCGTCTTTTTTGAAGATGCCAAGCTTGTACAGGCCAGCCGCCCCTGTGTTGTCAAATGGAAGCACAGCCTTGTCTCCCTTGAGTGGCACGCTCTGCAACACCTTGCCTTCTGGAGAAGTGAGCCTGAACTGAAGCCCCGCATCCGCTCCATAGCGGCTAAAAAGCAGTTCGCTGGGAGCCTCCACCTCGATGTTTCCCGCAATGAACCTTGGGAACACATCCAGCAGCACCTCATTCAGTTTGTAAGGCGCAATGTTGCGGGCGAGGACTTCCTTGCCCTGGTACAATGTGAACATGAGCTGGTCGTAGTTCTTCGACGCAATGCGCCCGTTCAACTCAAACTCCTGCGTCTCGCCTGCCTTGAATTGCTGCTCCTTGCTGACCACTGCCATTGGCTCCGCCGCGCCAAAGGCGTCAATCGCGGCAATCTCGTACGTCAATTTGCCAGGGACGGGTGATGAAACGCTTACTTTCTGGTAAAATGCGCCACGCGAAGGCTCGTTCCCCGCCAGTTTGCGCATGGTGGCGGCATTCCTGCTGAAACACAAGTCAAAGTACAATTCCTTTTTCTGGTAACTGGCGTCGTGCATGATTGAAGTGGCGTCAGAATAGTCTGGCAGGCACCAGGTCCTGCAAAACGCGAACTTGATTGGCTTTTCTGGAATGGACTTGATTCCCAGCGTGCTCCAGGGAATTGCGGCCTCGGCCTGCCACAGGTTCGTGTTGTCTATCTGCATCCTCAACTGGGAGGCATATTTCCATGGGGCGTCCCATTCGGCGCCATTGTTCTTGGATTCAGTGTAGCCGCCCGCCACATTGCCGCCAAAGCGGTACCAGTCCTCGCCGATAAGGAAATACAGTTCGAATGATTCAGTGCCCCATACCTCGGGCTCCACGCCTGGCTTGCGGACCTGGCCTTGCACCACATTGTTGCCAGCGGGGAAGATGTAATTCAGGCCAAGATATAGATTGTCCTTGTCCGCAGACATCAGGAAACGCCCTTCTGGCGCAAGATATGTCTGTTCCTGCTTGTGGCTTGCCAGCACTGGCAGGGAGGCCGCTGTATTCCATATTGCCTCCTTTAAATCGCCGTCCACAGAGACTTCCTGCCCCGACGCCACGGGAACTGTCAGTTTTCCAGGATACTTTTCATGGCTGGGCTGCAACTTTGTGCCGCATGCAACGGCAATCTCCGCTGGCGACAGCGCATTGTCAAATACCTTGATTGCGCTGACAAAGGTGTCGTCCGGCCATTGTTTCACGGAATTCCACCCGTCTTTCCAGGCACCCACATACAGGCTGCGCACCTTTTCCATCTTGAGGGGCTGCTTGTATGAGACCTCGACCTTTCCGTCTGTTATGAACTGCACAGTCTTGCCATCCCAGGTCATTCCCATCCACTGCTCCTTGCCAAACTGGTATGGCTTCTGGGTGGCATAGTAGATTTGCTCGTTCCTGTCGCCAAAGCCATAGCGGAACACATCGAATGAGCCTATAGTCATGTACAGCGTCGCAGTCAATCTGGAGTTACAGCGCAGCGTAAATGGTGCCCTGTTCTGCTGAAGACCTGCCGTCGGCTTCTCCTGTTTTACCTTGACCAGAATAGTGCCACTTTCACCAAGCAGCGTGGCAGCAGGAAACTCGATGCTCTGGCTTCCCAGGGCAAGCGCCCCCTGTGTTTGCGGCAATGCCACGGTCTTGCCGTTTATGACGGGATTAACTGGCTTTGCAAAGTCGATGTCCAACGTGCTTTTGCAAAAGGCAAAGCCAGCACAAAACAGAAGCAGGGACAGCAAGTGCAGCTTCATTGTTCACCTCCTATTTCACAGGCGTCAAAATCCTGAGTTCAGAGGAAACACGCAAGGGCCTGACCGCCTCCATGAACGCCTTCATGTGTGGCTGCGACAAATGCGCCTTCAAATGCTCCACGCTCTCCCAGCATTCAACGAAAGTGACGCAGTTCTCACGCAAGGCAGGCTGGTTTGGCATGCCCGTGGCGCAATCCTCGTTCAGCAGATAGGAAATGCAGCCCGCTTCCGCATGCACGTTCTTGTAATTCGCCAATGCCAGTTTCACAAACTCGTCCTTGCAACCTTCTTTCAACGTCGATGTGGCAATTACGTAAATCATGTCATTCTCCATTTTAGGTTGATTTGATTTCATCTGAAAAACATGCCTATTATAATCCCAATTTCAAAATTGGCACGGCACAATAGAGAGTTTTTTTTCAGGGACCTAAGGGACATAAGGGACCTAAGGGACATAAGGGACTAAGGGACTAAGGGACTAAGGGACTAAGGGACTAAGGGACTTTTGTCTATTTGTTCTCCTTCGTCTTTCGACCCTTCGTCTCTTCGTCCCTGAAAAAACAAGGCAACGTGCTTGAAGCAAATTGAACAGGAAATAAATTTACAGGCATTGGCAACAAAACAATTTCACCCATTTCAATCATGAACAAATATTTCTTGACATCTTTGCTTATCGCCTGTCTTCTGCTGTCTGGCTGCATGCATACATCAAACTCGGAGTGGAGGGAATACAAGATTTTCTGCGGCTCCTCCAGCAAGGCAGGTGAAGTCACACAGGAGCAATGGCTTGATTTCTGCGAAAAACACGTCACCACCGCCTTCCCCGATGGCTATACATCCATAGATGCCACTGGATACTGGAAATCTGGCGACAAGCCCACAGAACGCGAAAAGTCCCGCATGCTGCTGATACTTGCGCCAGCGGACGCGCAAGCAAAGGTCCAGGCCATTGCAAGACAGTACTTGAAGCGATTCCAGCAGGACGCCGTACTGATTGTCACATCAAATGGCAGCGCGGAATTTGTCGAATACCAATAACCCATCCACAAGGAGTTTCAAAACCATGAAAAAAACATTAGCCATTTTACTTGTTCTTGCATTGACGATGCTTACATCTTGTGTCACGACTTGCGATACCGCGCCAAAGGGCTTTGTTCGCCTTGCAGAGGCTGTGCCAGACGCAATACTGGAAATACGCTACTACTCCACCTACAACTTCGTGGGCGACCGCATCAACGGATATGAAAGGCCAACTGCGCTGCTCACGGTCGAGGCGGCAAAGGCGCTCAAGTCTGTCAGCGACGATGTGAAGAAGCAAGGCTATCGCCTGAAAATATTTGACGCATACCGCCCGCAGCGCGCGGTCACGCACTTCATGAACTGGGCAAAGGACACCAATGACACGCGCATGAAGCAATATTTCTACCCCGACCTTGACAAGTCAGTCCTGTTCGCACAAGGCTACATCATGGAGAAATCAGGCCACAGCAGAGGCAGCACCGTTGACCTGACGCTGTTTGACATGGCTACGGAGAAGGAAGTGGACATGGGAGGCACCTTCGACTGGTTCGGCAAGGAAAGCCATCCTGCCTGGTGCGGCGATCCCGAAACAAAGACATACACGGGAAACAACAACACAGAAAAAGGCAAGATCAACGCCCAGCAGTTCAAGAACCGCATGATCCTGCGGGAGGCAATGATGCGCCACGGCTTCAAGCCGCTGGTTGAGGAATGGTGGCACTTCACACTCAAGGACGAACCATACCCAAACACATACTTCGACTATCCAGTCAAATGACACCTCTTCACCCCAGGGGCGCGAAGGTGCAAAGGTATTTAACGCAAAGGGCTTCAGGCTGATCTAGAGATCGCGCTGGCGGGACGCAGGACAAGATTTTATAAACTCGCTTCACTGCCTGTGTGCGTACGCAACCTAAAACAGGGACTAAGACTTAATGGGAGTATTTTCACGCTTGAGAGTCTCTGGAGGCTCTCAAGCGTGAAAATATTCATCTAAATGATACAAGTTATTTATGCTCCTTCTTTTTTCAGCGACTTCTGGTTGATAAATTAGCCTCGCTATGTTCCCCATGAGGGTGGGTCCTCGGTGGGACTTATGGGACATCTGCGACATCTGCGACAAGTAGGCAAATTCCATAAGTCCCAGATGTCCCATAAGTCCCTTTGAGAACCTCCC
>JAFYGL010000308.1 GCA_017543165.1 Victivallales bacterium
GTATAAGGCCGCCGCTCGCGTCTGCTCCTTAAAGATTGGAATTTTGGTCGACGGAGTGTATCCTACCTACTGTATAAGGCCGCCGCTCGCGGCTGCTCCTTAAAGGGGGTGGACTTCTGGTATAGGACTAGCCCTACATTTAGAGAATGTGGCGACCTTCGGGCGGAAGATTCTCTCAAATATAGCCGAATTTGGCTTCTCTTGAGAGGGCGGAAAACGGAACAGAGAAAGCCGCCTAAACGCCTTGTTTACGGTAGGTTAGCACAGAAACAACAAGCCCTCAAGACCACGTAGGACTTGAGGGCTGATGGAAAATGAATGGTCGGGGCGCCGAGATTCGAACTCGGGACCTACTGGTCCCAAACCAGTCGCGCTAGCCAGACTGCGCTACGCCCCGTAAAAAACTGTCGCTAATATACGCAATTTTTCTCTTTTGGCAAATAGGCAGGCCATATTTTCCCGTCAATACCCTAAAAAAACTATTTTTCAAACGGATTATGGCCATAAAAGGCTTGCCGCACATGTCCACAGGCGATGAAAATCCAATTGTCAAAACATTAAACAATGTTATATTTAGGCGATTTTTTTGTTGCTTAAATTGGGTATAATTGCAAAAAAGGAAAGCCATGACGAAAATCACTTTTATGGGCGCAGGCAGCACCGTCTTTGCGAAGAATGTTCTTGGTGACTGCATGTGTACAGAGAGTCTTAGGGACGCTGAAATCGCTCTTTACGACATTGACCAGGAGCGCCTCAACGAATCATACAAGATGCTTTGCAACCTGAATGCGAACATCAACTCCAACAGGGCGAAAATCACGCCATTCCTGGCAGTTAGAAACCGCCGCGCCGCATTGCGCGGAGCAGACTTCGTGGTGAACGCCATCCAGGTTGGCGGCTACGAGCCCTCCACTGTGATCGACTTTGAAATCCCCAAGAAATACGGTCTGCGCCAGACCATTGGCGACACTCTCGGCATAGGCGGCATTTTCCGCGCACTGCGCACGATTCCCGTGCTGGAAGGCTTTGCAAAGGATGTGCGGGACGTATGCCCCAACGCCTGGTTCCTCAACTACACCAACCCGATGTCCATACTCACTGGTTTTCTCCTGCGGCACGGCGGCGTGAAGTGCGTGGGCCTTTGCCATTCCGTGCAGGTATGCGCTTCAACCCTGCTCAAGGAACTGGACTTGTACGAGAAGTACAATCCCGTGCGCTGGAAAATCGCAGGCATCAACCACATGGGCTGGCTCCTGGAAATCAGCAAGGACGGGAAGGACCTATACCCCGAAATACGCAAGGCGGCAGAAAAGAAGAACAGAATCGCCCGCAAGAAGGACGGCGAAAAGCATCATGACATGGTGCGCTTTGAAATAATGAAGCACTTCGGCTACTACAACACCGAATCCTCCGAGCACACCGCGGAATACCATCCCTACTTCATCAAGAGCCAGTATCCTGAACTTATCGATGAATTCAACATACCGCTGGACGAATATCCCAGGCGCTGCGTGCACCAGATTGACAACTGGCGCAAGATGAAATACGACCTCACCAACAACGTGAAGCTCACACATGAGAGAACCCACGAATATGCCTCCCGCATCATGGACGCCATGCTCTCCAACGTTCCATACGAAATCGGCGGCAACGTGCTGAACACTGGCCTCATCGACAATCTGCCGCGGGAGGCAGTAGTGGAAGTGCCCTGCATGGTGAACGCCAATGGCGTGCAAGGCTGCCATGTGGGCAGCCTGCCACTTGCCTGCGCAGCCCTCAACATGACACACATCAATGTGCATCTGCTCACTATCGAGGCGGCCGTAAAACGCTCCCGCCAGCTGGTATATGAAGCGGCAATGCTGGATCCGCACACCAGGTCGGAAATGACGCTGGACAACATCCGCTCCATGTGCGACGACCTGTTCGAGGAACACCAGCGCCAGGGCATGATCCCTGACTTTACCTGAGTTGCCAGTTGTCTGTGGACTGTGGACTGTGGACTGTTCGGTGCGCTGGGCGAAAGCCCCGCGCTTTCCGCGAGGCACGCTATTCCGCGCGGCCTTGGCCGCGCGTCAGGACGCGTGACCGCCATACGCGTTTAGCTGTCCACAGTCCACAGTCCACACTAAAAAGGAACACCCAATGAAGATGATGAAAATGTTATGCCTGGCAATGGTGTCTGCCCTTGCCGCAATCTCCGCCGACTACAAAAGCGGAACCAGTTCAATTCTCTACAAGATAGATGAAGCGTCAAAGACGCTGACTGTCATGGGGCAGACTGCATACGACCCCAAGACCGACGAAGGCACAAGCCTCTACCAGATAAAGTGGAATGACAGCACTGTAATCACGACAAAGAAGCCAAATGTGCCAGCAGCCCAGGTCAAGCCAGGCTGCACTGCGGTTGTCACGCTGAATGCCAGGACTGCTCCTCTTCTGCTTAAGGGCGAGGCATTCGTTGCCGCAGTGAATATCTACGATGATGAAAAGCCATACAAATGGGACGCTAAGAAGAGAATTCTCACCACAAAGATATGGCCTGCTGGAAAGAATGCATTTGAGGTGGAGTTCGAAGGCAAGCGCGTTAAAGGCAGCGGTGCCATCACGCACAACTCGAAAGGTACGGTGAAGGACCTGATGCCGCGCCTGTCAGAACTGCAGATTGAAGGCAAGATGGTCGGCAAGGACTTCCTGGCGGTGAAAATCGTCAATACAGTCAATGACGACCCGCGGAAGAACGACGATCCCAAGCTGCCCACAGCACTGGTGGTGGGCGATTCCATCAGCATGAACTACCACAACGACGCAAAGAAGGCGCTGGCTGGCAAGTTCAACTACCACCGCATTCCAGCCAACAGCGGAGACACAAACCGCGGTGTCGCCACCCTGGCGATGTGGGTCGGCGACTACAACGACCCCAAGTACGCCTGGCAGGTGATCGTGCTGAATCACGGTCTCCACGACTTGCTCCAGCATACAAACATGGAGACAAAGGAAATCCTTGAACAACACAAGGTGGAAGTGGATTTATACAAGAAGAACCTGGAAAAGGAAATCCGCTTCCTGCTGAAGACAGGCGCAAAAATCGTCTGGTGCACGACAACGCCTGTTCCAGGAACCAAGTACTCATGGGGTCCATACAGCCGCCGCAAGGACGAGGACCTGGTTTACAACGCCGCTGCCGCAGAGGTACTGAAGAAATATCCCCAGGTGCAAATCTGCGACCTCAACGCAGTGGTGCGCAATTCAAGCATCTTTGACAAATGGCGCACAGGCACCAACGTGCATTTCAAGCCAGGCACCGAGCAGGCCACACTGGGCAAAGCCGTTGCCGACGCCATACTCAAGGCATACGCAACAAAATAATATTTACAGGGACGAAAGGGACCAAAGGGACGATATAACGTCCCTTTGGTCCCTTTCGTCCCTTTGGTCCCTTTCGTCCCTTTCGTCCCTTTGGTCCCTTTCGTCCCTTTCGTCCCTTTCGTCCCTTTCGTCCCTTTGGTCCCTGTATAATGAAAGCGCGTCAGGACGACATGGCTCCATCAGCGCCTGGCTTGGCACGCCTTTCCGCGCGGCCATTGGCCGCGCGTCAGGACGTCATGGTTCCTTCAGCGCCTGGCTTGGCACGCCTTTCCGCGCGGGCGTTGGCCACGCGTGCCGCTTAGCGGCTACCTATTTACCCAAACTACCTTGTCAGCCTTGGGCCTGGACGGCGGTGAGCACGACGGTCTTCACGATGTCTTCCACGGAGCAGCCGCGGGACAGGTCATTGCATGGCGTTGCCAGGCCTTGCAGCACGGCGTATGCCTCCGCCCCGCCAATGCGCTGCGTGATTTTATAGCCGATGTTTCCAGCCTGCAGGTCAGGGAATACCAGCACATTGGCATATCCTGCGACAGGGCTGCCCTTTGCCTTGGACGCGCCGATTTCTGGTACGATGGCGGCATCCATCTGCAGTTCGCCGTCAAGTGCCAGGTCTGGCGCAAGTTCATGGGCGATGCGTGTGGCCTCCTGCACCTTTGTGACCAGTTCATGCTTGGCACTGCCCTTTGTGGAGAATGAGAGCAAGGCCACCTTTGGTTCAGGAATGCCACAGAGCACCTTGGCGGTTTCAGCGGCGGAGACAGCGATATTGGCAAGTTCCTCTGCTGTCGGGCAAGGCATCACCACGCAGTCCGAATATACCAGCAATCCATTGTAGCCAAGTTTCTTGTTGGGGCATTCCATAAGGAAACTGGAGGAAACCACCTTTGTTCCTGGCTTGGTCTTGATTATCTGCAATGCGGGGCGCAGCATGTCGCCAGTGGTGTGCACCGCGCCAGAGACCAGACCATCCGCGTCACCCAGTTTCACCATCATAATGCCATAGTACATTGGGTCCTGGACAAGTTTCGCCGCCATTTCCTCGGTCACGCCCTTTTCCTTGCGCAACTGGTAGAGGGACTGGGCGTAATCGGCAGCCTTTGGACTGCTCATCGGGTCGATAATCTCAATGCCCTCGATATTGGCGCCAAGCTCGGCGGCCAGTTTCTTCACCTTGTCAACATTGCCCAGCAAAACAGGGCACACCAGTTTTTCCGCAAACAGCCGCGCCGCCGCCTGCACTGTACGTGGCTCATCCCCTTCTGGCAAAACTATGCGCTTAACACATTTACGCGCCTTCTCACAAGCAAACTCAATCAATCCCATAGAAACAACTCCTAGAATTAATGTAATGAATATTTAGTGGATTGTGGACTGTGGACTGTTCGGTGCGCGGGGTGAAAGCCCCACGCTTTCTGCGAGGCACGCTATTCCGCGCGGCCATTGGCCGCGCGTCAGGACGCGTGACCGCCATACGCGCCTGCCAGGCACAACAATCCGCGAACAGGTAACTTCCTCACTATCCACTGCCCACAGTCCACAGTCCACAGACCACAGACCACAGACCACTGCCCACAGTCCACATCAAAGGCCAATTTCCTTGAAACCATCCCAGACGGGCTTGCCCGCGTAGGTGAGGATGGGTTCCTCGCCGCGCAATGCCTTCAGAACGGTCAATGCAAGGGCATCCTGCTCCAGTTCGCCAGGATACACGCTTATTGGCGCAATCCAGCCGCAGCGCTTCTGTATGCCGTCGATTATGTCATGGAAACGCATTAGGCCGCCAGTGAGCAGGATGCCATCCACCTGCCCGCACAACACCGCGCTCATCTCGCCGATCTGCTTGCATATCTGGTAGATCATGGTGTTCCACACCAAGCTGGCCTTGGGGTCGCCTTCCTCCACCTTGCTGTGGATGATGTCTGAATCCGATGTGCCGAACAAGCTGACAAAGCCCCCTGCCCTGGAGCATGCGAGGCGCACATCCTTGAGGGAGTGCTGTTCAATGTAGTCCAGCAGAGCCAGGACAGGCACGCTGCCGATGCGGGTAGGCGTAAATGCGCCTTCGCCATCCGCGCCCATGTTGCCGTCAATCATCTTTCCCCTGCAGTGTGCGCTGACGGTGATGCCGCCGTCTATGTGCGCCACGATGAAGTTGCAGTCGCCGTAGCGCTTGCCTAGTTTCTCCGCATGGAACGCCGCCACCGCCTTCTGGTTGAGAACGTGGGAGTGTGATGTGCGGTAAACGCCCTTGATGCCAGTGAGCCTGGCATAGTCGCAGTATTCATCCAC
>JAFYGL010000031.1 GCA_017543165.1 Victivallales bacterium
AAGGAGAGGCCAAGCAGCAGCACGCGGTTACCTGTCTGCGCAGCCTCAAGAATGCGCCAGCTTTCCTTGATGGGGAAACGCCCGTATGTGCCTGGCACGTAGATGCCCAATGGCTCGAATACATCCTTGCCAGAGGCAAGCTTCTGCCTGCCTCCCACATTGACTATGTTTGAGCCAGTCCATTTTGCATTGCTTTCCTTTTTGCCTTGGAGTGCTGCCAGCGGCTTGTCTCCCGCGATTTTCAGGTACGCATCATCCAGGAAAAGCTGGCCTGCGGGGCAGGGGGGCATGTTGTATGAAATGCTGATTTCGCTGCCAGCTGCCCAATTTCCCTTGACTGTGATGGGCAGAACGTAAGTCCTGTTGCCCTCGGCTGCCTTCAGGGAGAACGCCAATTTGTCCAATGGCGCGACTGGTGCTCTCTTGACCGCGGCGACAATGCCTTTCTCGCTGGATTTCTTCAGTTCAAGCAGGCCCGCAGGCCCGCAGAATTCATAGCCCAGGTTTCCTGCCCAGGGGCTAAGCCTATAGTCGCCCAGCACAATCACCTTCTCGTCTATGGTCTTGGGCCTGGCTTCGCCCACGCCTATTTTCATAAGCCAGCGCTCGTCACTGTCCAGCCGCAGTATTTTTCCATTCTGCAAAACGAAGGCATCGCATATCATGCCACCATTCTGCTTTACGTTGCGGACGCGCATCTCAATGCTGTTCCTGCCTGGCTTGAGGTGCTTTGCAATATCAAACACCTTTGGATTTGGCCAGTATCCGCTCCAGCCAATGGTCTTGCCATTCACGTATGCCACAAAGCCATCGTCACCAGTGGCGCAAATGCCTGCTGCCTCAATCTCGCCTTCAGGCAAATCAAAGTCCCGCTTGAACCAGACAATGGTGTCTTCTGGTCCAGAGGCTCGCTGGCACCAAATCCACTTGCCTTGCCATACTGTGGGTTGCGTCTTCTTCTCGACTAGCTCCAGCAGCTCAATGCCTGGCTGGAATGTGCCTTGACCAGCAATGTTCAATTCCGCAGTCATGGACAAGGTTGGCACCTGGAATTCCAGCTCCTTGCTGCCCGCAGGAATCTCCACCTTGGAGATTGCCTTGTAATCTGCGTCCAGGAATGACAGCGTTGCCTTGGTGGCATTTGCTCCATTCCAGTAGAAGCGGTAGCGTCCACGCGGGCGCAATGTGTCGATTTCAAAAGGCTTGGAGCCTTGCACTTCAATATCAGGCACCAGGTTCTCTCTTTCCAATGCACGCACCTCGGCAAGTGTCAGGTGATTGCCTCTGCGCCCGTCCAAATGGCAAATTTGCAGGCTTTTTACTGTGCCTTGCCAGTCTCCATTGCGCCCCACTGGGAACATGACTGTGCGCATCTTTCCATCTGGTATCACGGAACTGCGTATGGAGGAACTATGTTTCTTGCCGTCGCTTTCACATTGGAATACCAGCTCATAGTAGCCAGGAGAGGTACTGGACAACTTGAAGTTGAGCTGCTTGATTTCCGATGCCTTCCAGTTGAGGGTATTGCAGGCGAAGCCGCCATTGAAGCATATCATGTCTATGGCTGGATTCTTTGAAAGAAGTTTTCCTGCACGGATTGTGGCGAATGCAACGCCCAGCATTGGACTTGCAATGACATGCTGGCTTACAGTGCCAGCTGAAGAAAGACGCACATTGCGTATCCATGCATGCCCGCCAGGTATGGCAAAGCGCATGCGGCCTGTCACAGCATTGGGCTTGACCTCGTGGTTGTAGCTGCCTTGAGTCCAGTCGCAGCTGCCCCAGGGCGTGGAGGCGTGTCCGTGGAATGTCTTGCCGTCTGCCTCATAGCGTATCATTGCCTTGAAGCCATTGTAGCTCAAATCCGGCTTTGGCACGTCCTGCAGCTTGTATTCGTAGGAAATGCTCAGCTTCCTGCCCGCGAAGCGCGCAAAGTCAGGCATTTCCACATCGACTATTGTGGTCTTTTCAAGTTTTTCACCTCTTCCCATTATGTGGAGAGTGGGACTGCCGCCTTCATTTATTATTTCAGTCCTGGCGTCCTTGTGCATTGGCGTCAGGCCATTCTCGCTGAAGGGCAGCAGATAGTCAATCGCCTCCTGGCAAAACAGTGCGCAGGAAAGCAGGCAAAGGGTGAAAATCCAGCATTTCCTCATGATGGGCACCTCGCTATGCTTACTGTTTGACTGCGTCGCTTAGAGTGTAGCCTGTAAACAGAGAATAGCGCTGGCTTTCAACATAGCCAAGGCTCA
>JAFYGL010000309.1 GCA_017543165.1 Victivallales bacterium
GCCGATGCCGGACTGGGCGCAATCCAAGTTGATGGTGAAGGCGTCCTCCTCTTGCAGTTCAAATGGGTGGTTTGCTTCGGCAAGGGCCTGGTTGGAGTAGGGTTTTGCGGAGAAGTCGAATGTGGGTATTCCAGAGATGCGGATGCCCTTGCCGCGCAGGTTGTAGAAATCAGCCCAGCGGGTGAGGTGCCTGTTGCCGTTTTCCTGGGGGCGGAGGTAGTCCGTGGTAAGTGCCTTCACATCGCAGTGGAAAAGCCCCACTTTTTGCGCCTCGAGGGTATCCACGTATGCTTCTCCTGGACCAAGGCCGTACCAAGCCACGCGGGCAAAGTCCTTGGGGATCTTGAATTCAATGCCCACCCTGGGAAGATATGGCGCCTCGTTAAGGTGTCTTATGACTTCGAAATTGCTTGTCATATCCAGGTCGAGCATGCCATTTGTGCGCAGGGTATAGATGTATCTGTTCTTGAAGCGGTAGAATGCATCGCAGTTGTACATGCTGCTGAGTGGCACAGGCGCAGCGTAGGAATCCATGGCGATTTGCAGAGAACCATCCTTCAATGCCTGGAATTTGAAGTCTTCCACCTTCTCGTACAGGTTGTTGTAGCTGAACAGCCTCCACTTGGGGAGAATGAGCTTGTCATTGTCGGTTGGTGCGCGCCAGATATTGAAGTGCAGAGGTGCGGAAATAAGAGGCTGCCCGTTTTCAGTGATGCGTTCCAGTCCGCCTAATCTAGGAGCGAATACATATTCGAAGCCATTTGCATTCGCGATAAGTTTGCCATTTTCTTCATGGAAGGACACCTTGCCTGAAGGGAGCTGCGGCTGCGGCAGTTTTTGTTCAGGTGCCTCAACCTTGAATTGCGCCCAGGCTACTTCGTGGCCTGCCTTTGCCCAGTTTTCGTCTGCGTTCAGGCGCAATGACAGGTTCATGTAACATTCATCTGCGGGGCAGGGCGGTATGGGAATCTTCGGCAAATGCAAGGTGGATGAAGACTGCGGCGCAGTGGCGGGGAGACGCAATGCGCCAGACGCCACAATGCGACCGCTGGCCTCAAGGCTCCATGAGCAACTGAGGTGGGACAAATCCCTGAAGAAATACAGGTTCTTCACATTCACGGTCATCGCGTCCTGCCTGAAACGGCTGAGGACCACTGGCTCGATTATCTTCTTGTACTGGATTAAACCAGGTGAGGGCGTGCGGTCGGGGAACACCAGACCGTCGGCGCAGAAGTTGCCGTCATGCTCCCGTTCGCCGAAATCGCCGCCGTATGCGTAGAAGTCCCTGCCGTCAGGGGATTTCTTCAGCAGGCCATGGTCGCACCATTCCCAGATGAAGCCGCCCTGCATATTGCTGTGTCTGCGGAAGCATTCCATGTATTCGCGGAGGCCGCCAGGCCCGTTGCCCATGGCATGGCCGTATTCGCACAGGATTGCTGGCTTCTTGCCTTTGAATGGCTCCGCGATTTTTATCCAGTCTTCTGGCTTGGGGTACATTCTGCTGAGAATGTCCGATGTGTCGGCTTGCAGGTCTCTTTCGTAGTGCACGAGGCGTGTTTTGTCAATTGCCTTGATTTCGGCACCCATGTCCCTGGTATTGCAGCCATGCCCAGCCTCGTTTCCCAGGGACCACACTATTATGCTGGCATGATTGCGGAAATTGCGGACCATGCGGGTGCCTCTTTCCACGATGGCATTGCGCCATTCGGGCCACATGGTGGGGTTTTCGCCTTCCTTGTAGCCGAAGCCGTGTGATTCCAGGTCCGCCTCGGAATAGAGGTATAATCCGTATTCATCGCATAAATCGAACCATTCTGGGATGTTGGTGTAATGGGAAGTGCGCACTGCATTTATGTTGTGGCGTTTCATTGTGATGATGTCCAGTATCATCCTGTCACGGGAGACGGTGTGCCCCAGTTCGGGATCGATTTCGTGGCGGTTCACGCCATAGAGCATGATTGGCTTGCCGTTGACCAGCATATTGCCGTTCTTGAGTTCCACTGTGCGGAAGCCCACGCGCAGCATTCTGCAATCAAGAACAGAGCCTTCGCTGTCCACCAGCGAGAGCAGCAGATTGTAGAGATTCGGTGTTTCGGCTGACCATGCCTCGACGGCCAAGTTCTTTGCCGCCAGATGTATGCTTCCGTCTTTGGCGACGGCGGCTTTGCCTTTCCAGATTTGCTGCTGGCACTTGTCCAGCAGGCATGCCTTGAGGGACAACTTGCCCGATTTGGTGGCAAGTTTGATGCTGGCGTCCAGGGCGAGGTAGCCCAGTTTGTAGTCATTGTCCAGAGAGGCATTGGCACTCACGTCCCAGATGCAGTTTTGGGGCAATGCGGTGATGGCCACCTTGCGGAAAATGCCGCTTAGGCGCCACATGTCCTGGTCTTCAATGTATGTGCCGTCGCTCCAGCGCAGGACCTTGACCAGGATTGTGTTTTCCTGTGGATGCCTCCAGTCAAGCAATTGTGTGATATCGTATTCGGATGTGAGGTGGGATACCTTGCCCATGCCGCAGAAACGACCGTTTATCCAGCACTCGAAATATGAATCAACGCCGCCGAATGAGAGGATTATTCGGCGGTCCTTCCATTCCTGGAATAGTTGGAATGTTCTGAAGAAGCAGCCTGTGGTGTTTTCATCGGGCACCAGTGGCGGCATTGGAGGGATGGGGTATGAGATATTGTTGTATTGTGGGCGTCCTTCGCCTTGCATCTGCCAGTTGCCAGGCACTTCGATATTGCGCCAGTCCTGCGTGTCGATGGTGACTTGCTTTGCGCAGGAGGGGAATGGTGTTTCCAGGGGATTGGGGAAGAAGCGCACCTTCCAGGTGCCGTTCAGCGAGGTCTTGTATGGAAGGGCGGTTTCGCAGCCAGCCAATGCGGAAGCTTCGTCCTGGTAAAGTGGCAATATGGCTCGCGCCTCCAGGCGGTTAAGGTTTGTGATTTCAGGATTTTCCCAGTGGTTTTTCATTGCTGTTCTCTTTGTGATTGTGTGCATGTGGACGCCAAGGTGCCCACCCAAGTTGCCTTGGCTGGAATATTCGCCTTGAAATTATATTCAAGGACGCAATTTATAGAAGATATGTGGAATTGCAACAGGTCAGGCTTAATATTTCCGCCATGTTTTAGAGAAGTACCGTTGTTTTCAATTTTACCACAAGGCTATGTTCAAGAACATAGAGTATGGTTTTTTCTGTAAGAATAAGAGAAATTTGACATACCATTCTAGAATGCTAAATTATAGGCGTTGAAAGAAGAGCAGTGCCAGGCAGGAGACAGTCAATGCCGATGAAAGGAAAGAGTTTAGTCATTGCACAGGAATTTCGCAGGAAGATATTGCATGGTGAGATGAAGCCAGGTGACAAGTTCGATGCTGTGCCTGTGTTGGCCTCTCGTTTCAATACGACCTTGGCGACGATAAGCAAGGTGTTTGACATATTATCTACAGAGGGGCTTGTGAACCGCATCAATGGGAGCGGCGTATTTGTAAACCAGCCTGTTACTAAACGGTTTGCGGTGGTATTCGATTCGCAGGCGGAGAATGGCGCATTTGCACAGAAGTCAATGTTTATGTCGGCATTCATAAAGGAATGTCGTAAGTCAGAGATTGGATACACTGTGTTTGACTTTGTCGATAGCGAGGCGGACTGCGAGAGAGTGCAGCATGCATTAAACGCCAGTGTCTTTGATGGAATAATCATAAGCAGCCGAGTTTTTGCATTGAACTACAATAAGTACTTGAAGAACATTCCCATTTCTGCCATTGGATTGTACGATTACCAGGGAATGGAGAACACTATTTCATTTTCGTTTGATTGGGTAAATGACGCTGTGAAGCGCCTGAAAGCACAGGGCTGCCGTCGCATAGCGATGTTCTCGCTCATTAACAATGATGCTGTATGGCGTAAGAAGGGTGGGCAGACCTTTGGTGGGGTATTTGCCAGTGCGTGCAAGGCCAGGCGCATCAAAGGCCAGGAATACTGCCTGCCGCATTCGCCGCGCGAGGCGTTCAAGGTGTGCAGTGAATTTCTGGACAATGCAAATTCCGATGAGCAAATTGGCATATTGGTGACGGATTCCATCCTTACCTACGGCGTATTGTCGGCAGTTTTGATGCGCGGGCTGATGCCTGGCGTGAATTTGCCGTTCATCACGCACGCCAACGCCAGCGAGGCATTGTGTGAATTTCCTGTTAAACTTGAGATGTTCAAGGCTGACATAACGCAGTTGGCGCGAGGTGTTTTGGACTTTTTCCTCAGCGCAAAGCGTAAATCCACAAAAGGGCGGGACATATTGCTGGAACTAAGCCATAGAGATGGGTGAAGGCACTTTACTCCGCAATTTCATAGCAACGGCAAAATTATTAGGGTATTATCGTTAGTTTCTAAAATACAACCCAAAAAAGGAGCAATCAAATAAGGAGCCATTATGAAAAAAAACAGCACAAGCAGGTTTTGTTTTACCTTAATCGAACTATTGGTTGTGATAGCAATAATCGCCATACTTGCGGCCATGCTGCTGCCGGCATTGAGCAAGGCACGTAGCAAGGCCCGAGCAATTTCCTGCACGAGTTCTCTGAAGCAGATAGCGACGGCCACAATGATTTACACAGATTCCAATGCAGGGCAATGCATGCCCACGTCCGCGACAAAATTTTATGGCACCATCACGGCCTACTGGCCCGCATTCCTCATAGTGGACGGGACTGTGCCAAGCAATATGTTCAACTGCACTGGATTTGGCAACAACGGATATGAAATGCCCAGTATCAGTGCAAATGACCTAATGGGCACGGGCGCCACTCAGGACAAGCACAACATACTGGCCAATGTGTCATACGGGCTTAGCCGCTGGGTTGATGCGGGGCACGAGGACGCGTACCATCACGGAGTGCTCGGCAGGATTGACCATGTGGCCAGCCCAGGCATCACGGCTCTCGTGGCGGACACATTCTGTGGCGCACTGCGCACACGCGGCTACTACTCGCTGTTTTCAGGGGCTGGCACTACCTACAATGGCTTTATGTCCGCTCGGCACGATGGTGCTATCAATGTCAGTTTCTGCGATGGTCATGTGTTAAGTGTCAAGACTGGAGTTGGCATAGATCCAACAATTTACACCAGCGATAACAATGCCTGGCGTTATTTCAAGGCGGCAGGCTTCAAACTGGACATGGATCACGATGTTGAAAAAGAATAAGGAGACAGTCCAAATGAGCAAAGACACCATCATCAGGAGCATTGTCTGCATTATTCTGGCTGTATTCGCCGCGTTTCAAGTTTGGGCCGATAGTCCCACCCCGACATTGGATGTTGACTTCTGTGAGGCGCTCCATGTCAAATTGGGTTCAAGTGAATATAAAATCAACGGCGACGGCATAGAGCAACTCAAAGATGGGAGCAAGGCTTTGCTCTATGGGCGGAAGAATGCGTTTACGGTGCCGTTGCAAGGTCTGATTGGCGCGGAAGGCACCATTGTCTGGAAGTTTGCATACAAGGAATTCACTACCTTCAAGAACACACCTCGCCGCCCAATGCTCACCCTTGGCACATCGGGGCGCTTCAAGGCGAGTTTTTCAACAGCGGTGAATGTGCGTCCTCCCACATTGCAATATTCCTTTAGTGACGGGAAGAACGCATTTTACCACATAGAGAACAAACTGGAATTCGGGCATATCTATACGGCGGCGATGACATTTGACGGCACAAAGGTACGTTGTTACCTTGATGGGGTGCTTGTCAAGGAGAATCCCCAGCCTGTCGCAATAGACCCCGCCTCCTGGCGCAATATTTTCGTAGGGCCGTTCAATGATGGCTGGACAAATTTCAAAGGCTGGGATGGTGACACGTATGCCTGCGGGCTGAAACTCTTCAACCGCGCATTGACACCAAGCGAAGTGGCGGTTATTTGTGGATTGAAGGCAAAGGAAATCTCTGAACGCATTCCTCAAATACTGACAGTGCCCTGCTCGGCGCAGAAACTTGACATAAAATGCGACGGTGAAATCGGTGAAAAGGCCTGGCTCAACGCGGCTGGCACAATTGGCTCCATTGACAGCGATTCGCCAAAGGACAGTTGGAGGATGCCGCCGAATTCACTGAAACTGACTAGCGACAAGGAGAATTTATATCTGGCGTTCACGGCAATATTCCCTGCCAACACCAACATCAAGTACGGCCCCACCGCGCAGGAAGGGGAAAAAGAAGTCTGGGGCAGCGAATCATTCGAGGTCTATTTTGTCAATGGAAAGGACAACTACCGCTTTGCCGCCAGCGCGGGCGGCGGGCGCACAGAGAGCAAGAACCGCGACAGTGAATACAACGCACCCTGGCAGTATGCTGGCACACTGAAAATGCGCATTGACGACACTGTGCTATGGCAGGGCGAAATTGCAATACCATGGGGCAGCATCGGATGCAATGACGAGGCTTCAAGGGCGCATTTGACATTCAATTTCTGCCACACCTGGCTTCTTGGGGACAGGCGCATTCTGTCCACCTTGGCGCGTCCTGGACAGGGTTATGACGATTTTGGGCATTACACGAGGCTTCAGTTGAGCGAAAACGCGTCTGTGTTCAGTGTCATATCGCAGAATGACCCGACATACGGCACTTTTCAGCAAAAGGCGACTTTTTTCAATAACGGCGAGAGCGAAGCAATTTATTCTATTGCGCTGGACAACTCGAAGGGGCTGATTGCGCCAGAGACAATTTTCCAAACCAAAGTCCCGCCTAAAAGCAGGCGCGACATAGATGTGAATGCTGTATTGAGCAACGAGAATGCAGATTATCTGGTTTTCAAGGCAGGGGACGCAGGTGGCGAGCGGATTTTCCAGCAGCAATGCATACCAGTTCGCATCTCGCCTGACTACCTGACCGTGATTCCCCTGTTTGGGCAGGGCAAGATAAAAGTGTTGTACAAAAAAGCGCAGGCGCAGGCTGCCAAAGGCGCATCATTCCAGGGCATAGTCGCATTGCGTGACCAGAGTGGAAAGACTCTGCAAAGCAAGCCTGCCACGGAGTGTTGCGAATTTGCTTTTCCTAGGGATTCGCAAGTGGGCTTCTACAAAGTTGAATTGTGCAATGCCACGGGCAAAGAGACGCTTACAGGCAGCACATTCCATTTTCCTGGATTCGGTGCGTGGAGCAGACCTTTTGACGACAATCGGATTGTGCCTCCATTCACGCCCATTGTTGCAAAGGGAACTGCCAATGCGATGTCAGTTTCTGTCTGGGGGCGTGAGTATCAACTTTCTTCAGGGGAGATGTTTTTGCGGAACATAGTTTCGCAGAAGGAAAAACTGCTTTGCTGTGCGCCGGAACTGTGCGTGAATGGGCGCAATGTCGCCAATTCAGCCAGGAGCGCATGGGGAACGTCTGTTCCGCACAGATTTGAATACAATTCGCATTTGGAGACGCCGCAATGCCAGGCTGACAGCAGTTCCTGGATTGAGTACGATGGCGTATCATACAATACAGTCTCCTTTGTATCGAAGCAGCGGCTTGATTCAGTGGAACTGGTGTTCACTTTGCCGGATGACATAGCAAAGTATCTGCACGCGGCAGCAGTGCCATGGGGAACAAAAATCACTGATACCGTCAATCCAGGTTTGCGTACATTCCGCTTCTATCCAGTTGTAATGCTTGCAAATGAGGAAAGGGGATTCTGCTTCTTTGCTGAAAGCCGCAACGACTGGCCCGAAAAGGCAAGCAACAACATGGCGCTTGAAAAACGTAACGGCAAAGTGACATTGACGGTGAAACTGGCGGGCAAGATGGAGCCAGGGCAGAAATTCACATTTTGCTTCGGCCTGCTTGGCACGCCAGTCAAGCCACTTCCAAAGAACTATCCTCTTAACACAATGGGTGGCTATCCTGAATTGAACAGGCCTGACAGGACGCCGACGACATACGCCTCATTCGCTTATTGGCCTTCGTTCCAGACGCATGGGGACTGCATGGCCAACCTGCCACCAGAAAACAATCCTTTGCTGGCGCACTACCGCAAGGAGGCTGAACGTTTCAGCAAACTGAACTGCAAGGTGTTCCCATACGCAATGGCAATGGCTCTGCCTGACGAATATCCGGAGGTGGCGGATTTCCTTAAGGAATGGGCTTTCAGTTCGGAGTCGCCATATCCCTACGAGAAGAACGGGCAGAAATATGGTGTATGGCGCCTATGTCCAACCACGCAGGCACTTGATTTCTTCGTCTGGAATGCCAGGCAACTTTTCCAAAATGTCAAGTTGGACGGCATTTACTTTGACTACGGCAGTGTCCACGAATGCAACAACAACGAGCACGGCTGCCATGACCTAACTCCTATCCTGGCATTCCGTGAGTTCCTGCGCAGGATTGCAATTGTCATGCTTGATGCAGGAGTAAAGGACTATCATATTGTACTGCACAATACCGATGTTGTGCAGATGCCGGCATTCACATTCGCAACGCACCTTTTCAATGGGGAGGACATCAGGCAGAGCAGCAGTTCAATTCTGCACAATGGCAAGGACATACTTGACACATATCCGCTATCGCGTTTCGCGGTGGAATTGAATAGCCTCAATCTTGGCATTACCAACAGTTCCTACATGCCCTCGGATGTGCTTTCCCCAAAATATGGCGGCGGCAAGGAAGACCCGCAGTTGTACACATTGCGCATGGCTCGTGCAATGATGGCTGGCACCCTGGTGCACAATTCAATTCCCGCAATGAATCGGATGCACCACGGCATATTCGACAAGGTCATACGCATCTACAGTGCATTTGACGTGCCCAATGCCGCATTTTATGGTTACTACGACAAGCAGTGCCCCATAAAAGTGCTTGAAGGCGAAAATGTCTATGCCAGTTGCTACAAGCATGCCACAGACAATAAAATGCTGGCTGTTGTATCGCATTTGGGCAACAAGCGCATTGACCAGACCGTGAAATTGCAGGTGCTTCCGTCAAGCGTTGGGCTGAAACCAATGACGGCTGCCGTGGAGAAGATGGAGGAGGCTGACCCCGAATATGAATTGCTGGAGCCATTGCGGGTAAAAGGCAAAGTGCCGCCATACCGCGTGCCGCTGAAATGGGCTCAAAGTGGCAACAAGGTCATCAGTTTCAGTGATGGCATACTCACTTTGGAACTCAAGGCGCACAGTTTCGCAATCATAGAATTGAGGTGAAAAACATGGTTTACGATGTGGTTTCATTTGGCGCAGTTGCCGATGGCAGTTTCAATAGCACTGCGGCATTTCAGGCGGCGATTGACGCCTGCGGCGATGCGGGAGGCGGCGTGGTAAATGTTCCTGCGGGAATATATGCAGTTGATATGATGACATTGCGTGACAATGTCGAATTGCACCTGGAGAATGGTAGCAGACTGCTCAGTCTGCTGGAACCGATTCC
>JAFYGL010000310.1 GCA_017543165.1 Victivallales bacterium
ACGCAGAGACGCAGAGACGCAGAGATTTTTAAAATAATTCTTTGTGTCTCTGCGTCTTTGTGCGTAATTGGGGTCCCCGCGTTTCAGGAATGTGAGATCAACTTTCATTTGAGCACATTTCCTTTATATTATGCCGTTTTTACGAAACCCAATACAAGGCAAAACAAAATGAAAGGCGTATGCAGAATCAGCCTGGCTGCACCAGAGGTACATGTGGCGCAGCCAATGGAAAATGCCAGGGAAATACTGGCATGCTATGACAGGGCAAAGCAAAATGGCTCAGCCATCCTTCTTTTGCCAAGACTGGCATTGACTGGGTGCAGCTGCGGTGATCTTTTCCGCCAGCCAATGCTGCTTGACGCAACACTGGAGGCACTTGCCGCATTGGCGCAGGCCACAAAGAAGAACGGGCCAGTTCTTGTAGTGGGCTTTCCCCTGGCAATTGTCAATGGCTTATGCAACGCCACGGCCATAATCCAAAACGGCGCCATCCTGGGCATATCCGTCTCCAACGCCGCGCCCGCCCAATTCGCGCCAGGCAGCCATTTGCCATGCACATCCGTAAACATAAACGGGCAGGACATACCAGCAGGCGCCAAGCTGCAATTCAGTGACGGCAATGTTCGCTTCTCGGTAGTGGACTACGAAGACATGCAGTCCCCCGCCTCCCCAGCAGACGCACTTGCCCTGGCAGGAACGCAACTTTTCCTGTGCCCCGCCGCAATACAGGAACTGCCTGGCTGCGGAAGCAAACTGGAACTCAATGTGAAAGCCGCCTCCCAGCGCCTGAAAGCCGCAATCGCAGTGGTCTCCACTGGATACGGCGAAACTGTTTCAGATGTGCTCTATGCAGGACGGGCCGCAACAGCATGGGACAATTCCTTTCAGGAACTGCCCCCCACATACGGCCACCAATTCATGCAGATGGACTTTGTCCCCGCATGGCTAGACTATCAGCGCAGGGCAACCAACTTCGGCTACACAAACCAGGCGCAACAAATACAAATCGCACCGCTAAAGTACACTGCGGACATAAGCGGCCTGGCACTGAAGCAGCAGCCATTCTCCTTCGCTGGCTGGAATGACGAGCCATGCACACTAAAGGAAGTACTGGACATACAGGCGGGCGCCCTGGCCAGGCGCGTCAAGGCAATCAACGCGAAACGCCTGGTGCTGGGCGTATCAGGCGGCCTGGATTCGACACTGGCGCTCATAGCCGCCGCCCATTGCGCGAAGATGATTGGCGAAAAGCCAGATTTCGTGCTGGCAGTCACCATGCCAGGCATGGGCACTTCCAGCCGCACCAAGAACAATGCAGGCGCTTTGGCAAAGGAACTGGGCGCGGAACTCTGGGAAGTCAGCATCAAGGAAGCTGTACTCCAGCATTTCAAGGACATCGACCACAGCGAGGACAACCACAACGTGGTGTATGAAAACGCCCAGGCCCGTGAGCGCACCCAAATACTCATGGACATCGCCAACGAGGTCAACGGCATCGTCCTGGGCACGGGCGACCTTTCGGAAACCGCCCTGGGCTGGTGCACCTTCAACGGCGACCACATCTCCAACTACGCCCTTAACGGCAGCATCCCCAAGACGCTTATCCGTGCCATTCTCAGGCAGGGCATTCCAGGCGCAAGCCGCAAGTTGACAAAGATAATCAACGACATCCTGGACACGCCAGTCTCGCCCGAACTGCTGCCTGGCACCCAGAACACTGAGGACATCATCGGCAACTACGATCTACACGATTTCTTCCTCTATCATTTCATGCAACATGGCTGCACGCCAGACGAACTGCTTGAGATGGCGGAAGAGGTATTCAAGGGCCTCTACACACCAAAGAGCATACGCCAGGTGGCGGCTATCTTCGGCAGGCGCTTCCTGACACAGCAATTCAAGCGCAATTGCTCGGCGGACGGAATACAGGCAGGCATAATCTCACTTTCACCAAGAGGAGGCTGGTCCGCACCATCGGATATTTCCCCTGCGGCCTGGCCACTTAAATAAAAGTAACTATCCAGTCCCCCATTGAAGGCATGGATTTTATTTATCCACAGATTACCACAGATTTTCACTGATTAAATTCATGTGATTTTGACAAGGTCCTAAAGGACCGAAGTTTTCCTGTTTTGTCGTCGGAGGCAAAACAAGTTTTGCCTCCGACGACAAAATGGAAATCTGCGCTGCTTCAGCGCATTGTCAAAATCACTTTCATATTCATTTTCTGGAAGAAATCAGTGAAAATCTGTGGTAATCTGTGGATAGATAAAAAAACATGCCTTCAAGGTGGGTACTGGATAGTTACAAAAAAACAAGGCAGAACAATGTCAAAACTACTCATTCCAAAACAGTATCATCCAATTCTGGATTGCCTCACCACGGAAAAGGCAATCCG
>JAFYGL010000311.1 GCA_017543165.1 Victivallales bacterium
ATGTTTATATCTCGATACAGCAATTATGGCAAACATAATAAAAGATTTTTTCAATTGGATCAGGCGAAAACTGGGTTCCAAGGGGGAGATCAAGCCAGGTGACATACTGTGTGGAATTACCCGCTATGAGGTGATTGGTGAAATCGGACGCGGCGGGCAAGGCAAAGTTTACCAGGTCAAGATCCTTGGAGCCTCTGGCTTCGAAAAGATTGCCGCTGTCAAGGTATTGCGACGGAACGCATTGGACTCGGTGCATATTCGCAGTTTCGTCAATGAGGCCAAACTGGCTTCGCGTCTGGTGCAGCCCAATATCGTCCAGATTTTCCATCTAGACTATGTCAAGGGCGTGTATTTTTGCGTTCTGGAGTATGTCGATGGCATAACGCTGCATGAACTGCTTGACTTTCATGTGAAAATCAAGCGTAAACTGCCATACGAGCTTGCGGTTTTCATCGTGGCGCAGATTGCGAGGGGGCTTGCATACGCGCATAATTTCACGACGAGCGACGGCACTGCACTGAATATAACCCACAGGGATGTCTGCATACGCAACATTATGATAGACCGCGAGGGGGTGCCGAAACTCATGGATTTTGGACTGGCCAAGACAACGGAGACACAGGACAACAGTGAGAGAATTATAGGCAAGTGGGGCTTCATGTCTCCAGAACAGGCGATAACCCCATCGACTGTGGATTTCAGAAGTGACATTTATTCCCTGGGCATCGTACTGTTCCATCTCCTGTCGGGAGAATCTCCGAGAGAAAACCATTTGCACTTAAAGGACAGACTTGTTGTAATCCGCGAGAACCACTTGAATTGGAATCTGTTGCCCTCAGACATTCCAGCGGGTGTCCATGATATTCTGCGCAGGATGCTTGCGACAAATCCCGATGACCGTTATTCTGACACCGGAGTGTTGTTGACTGACCTTGAAAAGTCCATTTATACACAAGGCTATGGGCCGACAATCGTCACCATGTCAAGCTACCTGCATGAACTGATGCCAGGACGCTTCGCCCCTGTGAGAAAACCAAGCACACATTCCGTCACCAAAAAGACACAGTTGATTCAGAACGATGATGAAAAGGGTGCCAAACAGCATTAGTGCTTGAACACTGGTTTTGATATTATCGAGGTGATTTCAAAACTATCATCGAAATGCGCGTTGACATGAACACAGTGGCCAAGGAAACGCGCCCACCTTTTCGCGCAGACGCGCTAGTTTGAAATTACCTCTACCACTACTGAAAAATATGGGCGAATGATGCTTTAATTGGAAAAATCCGTGGAATGGTATATATTATTAGATTAAAGGGATTATTGTGAAATGTCCTGGAAAAGCCCATTCACCGGATGATTCCAGGCGTTTTGCTGGGAGGCCCCGTAGCAATATGGGGAGGGGACTCAGTTTCAATCGAATCGCCTATGAATAACTCAAGTCATTATTTTCTTGGAATAGACATTGGTTCCACGACCTTCAAGGCCGTGGTGCTGACCGATGGCGGCGAGGTGCTGCATACCATCTATCAGCGGACGAAGCCTGTTGAGACCGGGCGCATCGCCTGCTCAGGGAAATGTACTGCCTGTGGCCGGTGCAATATGGGGGCCATCAAGAAGACCGTTGACGACTTTCTCAAAGAATGCGGCCTCACGAAGAACGATATCGCCTGCACGGTGGTGACGGGCAGCCAGATTGTGGAGGAGACCAAACGGTTCATCGATTACGACTTCCAGATTAGCGAGGTTTCGGCTCATGTGGCTGGCGCAAAGCGCTACTACCCCGATGTTAACGCCATTATCGACTGCGGTGGCCAGGATAGCAAATGCATGATATTCAACGAGAAGATGGGTATGTGGCTTTCCATGATGTCTGGCGTCTGCGCTGCCGGCACCGGCAGCTACCTGGACAGCGTTGCCGCAAAACTGGGCGTGCCTGTGGAGGAAATCTCCGACCGCGTGAACTACAATTCCGATCAGGAGTTCAGCTCCGTCTGCGCCGTGCTTTCCGCCACCTCCATCAACAAGTTCAAAAACCGCATCCCCATAGGTGACCTGCTGGCGGGGGCGTGCCGTGCCCAGGCGCGCACGATTTTGAACGGCGTAGGTCAGTTGCTGCTTCATCAGCCAGGGCGGACGATTCTGTTCCAGGGCGGCGTGGCCTCCAACAAGGCGGTTGCGCATTATCTGCAGGAAATCACGGGCAGCCAGATTATCATACCTGAATACCACAAGGTAATGGGGGCGCTGGGTGCCGCCTGCCTGGCACACCAGTTCATGCAGTTGAAGGGCCGTCTGGACATGAGCAAATACGAGTATGAGCCGACCCCGCAGAAGTCTGTGCAGATGCGTGTGAAGAGCACGAAGCATGAGTTCCTGTCGCGCGACCACAGCAAGCCGACCGTCTGGCGCAACCTCTTCTATCCGACTGAAATACTGAATGCATTTGGTGCGAAGATACGCACGCTTGAGACCTGCGCGGCCCTCATTGGAC
>JAFYGL010000312.1 GCA_017543165.1 Victivallales bacterium
GGCCTCGAAATCTCAATGCAGCGTTTCCCCAACTTGAAGTTCTTCGGCCATAGCCAGACTTTCTGGTGCGAAATCAGTTCGGACTACAAACTGGCGGACCGCTATGGCTACCCCAAAGGCAAGGTCACCGAAGGCGCAATACCGCGCCTCATGCGCAAATACCCCAACCTGTACGGCGACCTGTCCGCAGGAAGCGGATGCAACGCACTCACCAGAGACAAAGAATACGCAATCAAATTCCTAAATGAATTCCAGGACAGGCTCCTGTTCGGCACGGACATCTGCGCCCCAGCCACACCCACACCGCTGGTGGACTTCCTCCTGGAACTCCGCAACAACAAAGAAATATCCGAAACTGTATTCCAGAAAGTCGCCCGCGAAAACGCCGTCAGACTACTTCACCTGGATTAAGCCAAATGGCCGCGCGGAGCACCGCGCACGGCAACGGCCGCATGGAGACATCGCGTCCATTTGGACGCGCGGCGCGCGGGGCACCGCGCACGGCAACGGCCGCATGGAGACATCACGTCCATTTGGACGCGCGGAACAATAAAAGGAAAAACAAAAATGAAATACACAACTGAATCAGAACGCCTGGAGGCATTCAGGCATTGTTCGGTATATCCAGTAATTACAACGGACTTCTGTGGAGGACGCTCCCCCCTGGAGATATTGCGCAGTGTAATGGAAGGAGGCGCCAGGCTCGTGCAGATGCGCGAAAAAACAATGTCGGACTGCGAATACCTGGAACTGCTCAAGCAAGCCAGAAAAATCACTGATGAATACAATGCACTGCTCATAGCGGACGACAGGCTGGACGCCGCCATGATCGCGGGGGCGGACGGCGTGCACTTTGGCCAGGACGACCTGCCCTGTGCGGAGGCCAGGCGCATTGCACCACAGATGCTGCTGGGCGTCTCCACCCACAACAGAGAAGAACTGCTGAAAGCGCAGCAAGATGGTTGCTCATACCTGAACATCGGCCCCATCTATCCAACTGGCACAAAGTCCCTGCCAATGAATGCACTTGGCACCGAAACACTGGCAAGCCTGATACCTGAAGTGAAAGTGCCGTTTTCAGTCATGGGCGGCATCAAACTCAACCACTTGCCTGGCCTACGTGCACTAGGATGCAGGCACATCGCCGCCGTCACCGCCTTCTCATTGGCAGATAATCCAGCTGACGAAGTCGCGAAATGGATTGCCTCTTTCGCTGGCTGAGGCCTTAAATCAATATCAGGACGCCAGTGACGGGTGGAAAATTTTCCGCAGGAAAACAAAAAATCGCGAGCAAGCCATTTGCAAAATTTAGAGACTTATGTAATTTATGCCGCGTTATGAAAAACGACACTAACACATACAGGGCTTTTTATTGGTGGTGGCGACTTTCCGCCACGGCTGGCTTGTCTGTGTGTGAATAACAGATAGGTTTTCTGGACGAGGCGGATAAAGGCAAAAGCACTTATCCGCCTTCTTTTTTCCCGAAAGTCCGCCAGACGTGGCAAAAGCCAAATCTGGCGGACTTTTTTTTGATTTTTGTTTTTACATTAACATAAAGGAAACCCAAACAACAAAACAGGAGACAAAATGAACATCCTAAACAACAGCAAGGAAATCCCCTACAAAGTGTATCTTAGCGAAGATGAGATGCCAAAGGCGTGGTTCAATGTGCGTTCGGCAATGACAAAGAAGCCAGCCCCATTGCTGAATCCAGCAACCAAGCAGCCAGTCACATTGGATGAATTGAGCCATGTGTTCTGCCGCGAACTTGCAAAGCAGGAACTTGACGACACGACCCCATACATTCCAATTCCACAGCCCATTCTTGACTTCTACAAGATGTACCGCCCCTCCCCGCTGGTCAGGGCATACTTCCTGGAAAAGGCACTTGGCACTCCAGCCCACATCTACTATAAATTCGAAGGCAACAATACATCTGGCAGCCACAAACTCAATTCCGCCATCGCACAGGCGTACTATGCAAAGCAGGAAGGCCTTACCAGCATAACAACAGAAACTGGCGCTGGACAGTGGGGCACCGCGCTCTCAATGGCTTGCTCGTTCTTCGGTCTCAAGTGCCATGTCTATATGGTGAAATGCTCCTACGAGCAGAAGCCTTACCGCCGCGAAGTCATGCGCACATACGGCGCGGAAGTCACACCATCACCATCGGACACCACTGAAATCGGCCGCAAGATTCTTGCCGAGCATCCAGGCACCACAGGCAGCCTTGGCTGCGCCATCTCAGAGGCAGTGGAAAAGGCCGTCACCACACCAGACTGCCGCTACACCCTGGGCTCCGTCCTGGCCCAGGTCCTCCTGCATCAAAGCATCATCGGCCTTGAAACAAAGACTGCATTGGACAAGTATGGCATCAAGCCCGACATCATCATCGGCTGCGCTGGCGGCGGCTCCAACCTGGGCGGCCTGATTTCACCTTTCGCAGCAGAGAAACTCCAGGGCAAACTGGACTGCCGCATCATCGCAGTGGAACCAGCCTCCTGCCCAAGCTTCACACGCGGCAAATACGCCTACGACTTCTGCGACACGGGCCA
>JAFYGL010000313.1 GCA_017543165.1 Victivallales bacterium
ATGTTCCTGAAGATGCTGTTCTGCGGGACAGTAGAGCAGATGTGGGACATATTGCCAGCCACTGGCTTTCACTCCCAGGACTTCGACGCGATGACCGCATGGGGCAGGGTGTGGGACGTATGCAAGCACATGCTGCTGCCTGTGATTTGCTATATGAGCGGCAGTTTTGCTGTTTTGACACTGCTGGTGAAGAACTCCCTTCTGGAGCAGGTGCGCAGCGATTATGTGAGGACAGCATACGCCAAGGGAGCCAGCACCTTCCGTGTCCTGTTTGTGCATGTGCTGAGAAATGCGCTGATACCAGTTGCGACTGGATTTGGCGGGGTGCTCACGCTGATTTTCGCAGGGAGCGTAATAATTGAACGGGTCTTTGAAATACCAGGAATGGGCACGTTGAGTCTGGACGCCATTGTGGGCAGGGACTATCCCGTATTCATGGGCGTGCTTTCGCTGACGGCATTGCTGGGGCTTTTGGGTAACATTGTATCCGATATCGCATACATAATCATTGACCCAAGAATATCATTTGAAAAGTAAAGGAAAGGAAAATTGAAGTTTTTTTCAAACATTTGGAATTGGATAACAGGTGGTGGCAAGAAAGAAGAGGAGAAGCCTGTTTCAGGCAGCGCACCTGTCTATTTACCAGAAGAGAAGCCGCGCAAATCCAGGCAAAGGGAGCAAGGCAATGCCAGGCAGAATGAAAGCCGCAAGCCTTCTTCCAAATCCGCGCCAGAAGCGCAGGCACAGCGGCAGAAACAAGCGCAGCAAGGCAATCCAAAGCCTAAGAAGCAGAAAGACCAGGTGCAACAGCAAGCGGCCGCCAAGCCCAGAAATCTTGACATGACAGGATGGGAAGCGCCTGCAATTCAGCGTGAGAATCCAGATGACGTGCTGTTTCAGGATTTGCCGCTGGACAAGCGCATATTGCGGGCATTGCTGGAGGAACTAGGCTTCAAGAAGTGCTCACCCATACAGGCAAAGGCATTGCCTGAATCGCTGAAGGGCAGTGACTTGGCTGGGCGCGCGCAGACTGGCACTGGCAAGACCGCGGCGTTCCTGATAACGGTATTGCAACATTACCTGAACGCGGACAACAGCACACGTGATCCCTGGCAGCCCATGTCCATGATACTTGCCCCGACGCGTGAACTGGCTATACAAATACAGCGTGACGCGGAGGCAATATCCACATACTGCCCTGAATTCCAGGTGACCGCGGTATTCGGCGGCATGGACTTTGATGCCCAGATGAGCAGGATCGCCAAGGGCGTGGATCTGGTGGTGGCGACGCCTGGCAGACTGTTGGACTTCATTGGCAGGGGAGTAATCGACTTGTCAAAGGTGGAGATTGCAGTCATAGACGAGGCGGACAGGATGCTGGACATGGGCTTCATCCCCGATGTCAAGCGCATAATGGGGCATCTGCCGCCAGCGGCCAAGCGCCAGACCATGCTGTTCAGCGCCACCCTCACTCATGACATCATGGAACTCGCCTCCCGCTGGATGCGTCAAAGCCCCGTTGTCATTGAGATCGAGCCTGAACATGTTGTGGCTGAAGGCATTGACGAGACTGTATATGCAGTGACAACAGCGGAGAAGATGTCGGTGCTGCGCTGGATATTGGCGAATGAGGATTGCAGGCGCGTGCTCATATTCCGCAATAGGCGGAGCGACGTGGATACCTTGCATTCCGCCTTGGAACGCTGCGGCATACAGTGCGAGATGCTGACTGGCGACGTGGAGCAGAAGAAGCGGCTGCGCATTTTGGATGACTTCAGGGCGGGCAAGGTTAAAATCATAGTGGCGACGGATGTGGCGGGGCGCGGCATCCATGTGGACGATGTCACGCATGTCATAAACTACGACTTCCCCTACGAGGCGGAGGATTATGTCCACCGCGTGGGGCGTACCGCTCGTGCAGGCCATAAGGGCCGTGCCATCAGCTTTGCGGACGAGGACAGCGCGTTTGTCATTCCTGACATTGAAACATTCATTGAAAGGCCCTTGCCCATAACCCAGCCTGATGAGGAAATGCTGCACTTTGGCGGCAAGCTGAAGGGATTGTCAACCCGTTCCAGTGGTTCCCGTTCAGCACCTTCCCGTGGCTCATATCATGGACCATACCGCGGCAGGCGATAGTTGTGATCCGCAGATTGGCACAGGTTTCTTGCATAATCTGTGTAAATCAGTTGGAATCCGTGGATAAGGAATTATGGAATACACCTTGAGGACAGGGGATGGCTCGGAAAAGGGCGCGCATGGCAGCCTGCCTGTGATGCTGGTGCTGGACAATTTGCGCAGCGCCTACAATGTGGGCAATCTGTTTCGCGTGGCCGAGGCGGTTTGCGCCGCTGGAATATGCGCCTGCGGTTACACTGCTTATCCGCCGCACATAAAACTGGAGAAGACCGCCCGTGGTTGTGACACTCTGGTGCCATGCAGGCATTATGCCACGGCAGCGGAGGCAATACAGGCGCTTAAGCTGGAAGGCTACAGCATTTACGGTGTGGAGACAGTCGAGAATGCGCCCATGTACTGGGAGGCGAATTACGCATTTCCCGCTGCATTTGTGCTGGGCAACGAGGCATTGGGCATATCCGAGGAGGCCCTTGCATTGTGCGATGGATTTGTTTCGCTGCCAGCGTTTGGCGTAAAGAATTCCATCAATGTAGGAAATTGCGGTGCAGTTGTCTTGTTTGATTGTGCAAGACGCTTTGCATTGGAAAAATAAAGATGTCATTTACTCTGCCATTAAAATCCAATTACCGCTGGAGCAAGTGCAATGCGGCGCCTGCCAATGGCATTTCCATAGAGGAGCGCAGGCATCATGACGACTTCGACGTCACTGAAATCAAAGTCAGCGGTGTCGATGGGGCAGGTGATACTTGCGTGTTCTTCAGCGATTTGCATTGGCTTGGCGATGCTCCAGAGTTATACCAGCGTGTCGCAAAGGCAATAAATTCAAGCAATTTGGACTGGATTCTTTTCGGCGGCGACGCCTGCGCATATATGGATACAATGGACGGCGCCCTTGAATGGCTGGGCACTTTGAAGGCACGAAAGGGAAAGCTGGCGGTATTGGGCAACCGTGAGGCGCATATTAAATGGCATAGTATGGCATTCTGGAAACTGGCGTACGCGGAGGCAGGCTTTGAACTGCTTGTAAACGAAAGCAAAGACGCTGACGCATTCTATTTCTATGGCGTGGATGACTATAGATATGGTCGTCCTGACTGGAACAACATCCCTGATGGAAAATTCTGCATTTCATTGAGCCACAATCCAGATGCTGTGGCGGACTATGATGGAAACGTGGGCAATCTGGCATTGTGCGGGCATACGCATGGCGGCCAGTTGGTGCTGCCTGCCATTGGACCTCTATATACTTCTTCCAAATATGGACGGCAATTCCTGCAGGGAATGTGCGTACGCGACGATGGCACTGTTGAATACACTTCTTCTGGCATAGGTGAATCAGGATTTGGCTTCCTGCATCGCAGGATAAGCTGCCCCAGGGAAATGCTGCGCATCAGGTTTGTGGAGTAGGCATAAATGGAAGGGCGCATATATTATCTGGCACCATTGGCAGGATACACGGACGTGCCATACAGGCTTGCCTGCCGTAAAATGGGCTGCAAATACGCATACACCGCGCTGATTGATTCAGGCGCACTGGTGCATGGAAATCCAGACAATGACGCGATACTGCAACGTGATGCGTCGGAGCAGTGGTTGGGAGTGCAATTGCTGGGCAGCATACCTGAGGACATTGCAAAATCCACCGAAATGCTGGACGCCATGGATTATGACGAAATCAACTATAATCTAGGCTGCCCAATGCAGAAGGTCATCAAGCGTCCCGCAGGTGCAGGACTTCTAAAAGACTGCAATCAAGAAATTGCGTTTACTTGCATAAAAGAAATGCGTAAGCGTGTTCATGGCAAGCCTTTCACCGTAAAGTTGCGGATATTGGATTTTGAAGATGCGGAGCCTACTGTCCTGTTTTGCCTGAAATTACAGGAATTGGGCGTGGAGGGCATAGCCATACACGGGCGTCTGGCAGAAAGCATCTACAGTGGTCCAGTTGCCACTGGCGTGATACGCGCCGTGCGTGAGGCATTGCATATACCAGTCACCGCCAATGGCGGCATTTATGGAATTGAGGATGCCGATGCATTGCATGAGGCCACTGGCTGCGACAGGTTGATGGTGGCGCGGGGAAGCCTAGGAAATCCCTGGATATTCAGGGAACTGGAGGCAGGTGGCAAATGCCCGCCCACCCATGAGGAATTGTGCGACACCATGGAGGAACACATAATGGGCATGGTGCCGATATACGGCGAGAAGAAGGCATTTCTGCTGGCGCGGAAGATAATCGTAGCCTACATACATGGGCGCGGGTACAGCAAGGAGTTCCGTGTGCGTTCCACATTTGTTTCAAGCGTGGAGGAATTCCAGAAGTTTGTTTTGGATTTGCGGCTGGCTGGCCCCGTATGCTCGACAGTCAATCTATCCAACGCAGAATTTTAACGCAGAGGCGCTTTAGTTTAACGCAGAGGCGCAGAGTTTTTAACGCAGAGGCGCAGAGATTTTAACGCAGAG
>JAFYGL010000314.1 GCA_017543165.1 Victivallales bacterium
GAAAGCCGCAATGGCGAATGGTTCTGGGGAATGCTGGACAAGAACAACATACGTACGATGTACGGCTACAGCAAGTCCGACAATGAGACCTTCAGGAACATGCTGCGCGAGAAATACAAGACAAACAAGGCATTGCAGGCAGCGTGGAAGCAGCCAGAAGTCACCTTCGAAACAGCAAAGCAGCCATTTTTGAAGGACGCGCTCAAGGAAGGGCAGGGCATCATACTCAATCCTGAAACGGACATGCCCATCATCGACTGGTATGTCTTCAGGAACAGAGTCTTTTCCGAGGCGATCATCCATTTCTGCAAGCTGATAAAAGAGGAAACTGGCGGCAAGCTGCTGTGCGGTGCGTACTACGGCTACCTGATTGAACTTGTGGAGAACTATGGACGCCCGCAGCAGCATCACGGCCACAACGAGTTCTACCAGGCGTCTGCCTCCCCATACGTTGACTTCCTGCGCGCGCCTGCACGCTACACCTACAAGAAGGTCGGAATGCCAGGCGGCTTCATGCAGCCTTTCACCACCAATTCGCTGAACAAGGTAATATGCCTTATGGAGAACGACGAGCGCAACTCCTACGCACCCCACGAGTGGTGGAATATGGACCTATATACCAGCCGTACATCCACCAACATACAGACCCTCGGCAACCTCTACAGGGAATTCGCCGTCTCCACCGTCACTGGGCACGTCCCGTACTGGAAAAATCTTCCGCGCGGAGCCTTCTATGAAAAGCCCGTGCTGGATGTAATACGCCACCTGGAGGGAATATATGAAAAACTGCCGCCAGTCCAGGGATACATCAAAAATGACGTTGCCGTGGTCGGAGACGATGACAGCGTGTACCACACTTCATCAACAATTAGGGGCAGTGCGCTTCCCGCCGCCTATCGTGCAATGTTCATACACATCAACAAGCTGGCGATTGGCTATAGCGTGCCCGTGATAAAGGATATGCTGCGCAAGGACTTCATGCCGCCGCACAAGCTGTATGTGATGCTGCCCACCATCTCGCTCACACAGAAGCAGAGGGAGCAGCTCATGGAGCGTTTTGAACGGGAGAAGGCAAGCGTCCTGTGGCTCTATGCGGCGGGGCCTGTCTATCCAGACAAGGCGGGACCAAAGCCCGAATACAATGGTGACTTCCTTGGAATGCAATTCACCATGGACGAGAAACTCTACAGGGGGAATATAGTTTATACGCACAATGGAGAGCAGTGCAACTTCAAAAGCGAGTTCCAATTTGGCCCGCATTTCTATCCTGCTGGCGGCTATGACAAGGTCCTCTACAAGGACGGCGCCGACAGGCCCGTGCTGGTAAGCAAGAAGGTTGGAAATAGCGTGCATTATTTCTCTACACTTCCAGATATTCCTGTGCCTGTGATGGACCATATCTGTTCACTGGCTGGCGTCGCTCGCTACGCCGAAGGCAGGGAAGACCCAGTATGGGTTGGCAACGACCTGGTCTTTCTCGTCGCGCGCACTGGCGGTGAAAAGAGGCTGATTGCACCAAAGGGCACGCAT
Organism: Victivallales bacterium; assembly: GCA_017543165.1. Next base: position 1,531 of record JAFYGL010000314.1, read on the forward strand.
TTCAAGGCCATAATCGGCCCATTGACAGGAAACTATGCCTCCAATGAACCATGGGAGGCCATTCCTGGGATGACGTATGGCTTCCTGCTGGAGAAGGGTGAGATTGCGCCGCGCGCCAGGGAGGCAGGCAAGCCACAGGCGAAGGAGGAGGCCTCAAAGACTTCTGCGTTGAAAAAGGAACTGGCATTTGTCGGCACTGAAGGAGCTGTGCCACAGGGATGGACCTACAACACAGGCATGAAGCTGAACGGGAAGGTCTCTGGCGATGCTAGGCTTGAAAACGGATGCCTCCATTTCACTTCTGGCAAGCAGTTCGCGGCCGTGTTCACGAGGGACCCGATTCCCGTCAATCAAATGCGCTTCTTCAAGGCGAAGGCGAAGGTGTCAGGACAGGGCAGGTTTTCCGTCTGCATCTATCAATACAGCGAAAAAGGAGGCTACCTGTCAGAGCCTGGAAAGGACTATATGTACCTGAGTGAGGCGCCAAAAGAATATTCGGTGAAAATCCCGATATTGGATCCCGACAAGCGTAATGTGGGGTCTATACGTGTTGCGATAAACATCTGCCCTGAAACCGATGTCAAGGTCTCTGATTTGCAGATTGAAATATGCGATTGACATCATTCCAAAGAAGTCAATATCGCTGAAATTGCCTTGAACATTAAGACAACGCTTTGTTCCCCTGGGGAACAAAACACAAAATTAAAGAAAATAAAGCCCCAAAAAAATGAGAATCGGTTATTTTCGTCATTGGTTCCAGCCGTCCTTTGCCTTTGTTGATTTCCTGAAGGCAGAGGGCTGTGACGTCGAGCAAATTGACTACAGCTACAAGGGTTACCTTGAGCCGTATGACATTGCATTGGTGGAGCAGGATGGCTTTGACGACTACATTGAAAATGACTCGGCATACATCCATGACTGGGTGGCGCGAGGCGGAATAATGCTGTTCATGCACCAGGACTGGCGTCGCTGGGCACCCTTCTTTCTGCCCGAGGCCTGCGGGTACACCCAACTAATACACCGCCATTGCGTGACCATAGACAAAGAATACTGGAATTACATGCTGCCTCGCGTGGAGCACATTGGCTCGCGCCTTTTCAACGAGCCCAATTCCATTTCGCCTGACGAGATGCTGGGCTGGAAGGTCCCGACTTTTGAGTTTGGCCTGGTGAAGAACGACCCCCAGGTTGCGCCAGCCGTTGTGGAAAGCACTGCCATCTCGTGCTACCAGGCGGGCGAGGGCTGGGAAATTCTGGGCTCCTATCGTGACCCTGCTGTAAAAAACGGCGCACTGCTACTGCAGAGGAAAGTGGGCAAAGGATTGTATTTTCTATGCCAGATGCTCTTTCCTGAAAAGTCAGTCCCGATGGACGACCCATGCCTGGCGTTCTGACGCAAGTTCCTGCCGAATCTGATGGCGCATATAAGCCGTTTCAAAGCGGGGGACACAGAAGTTTCACCTCGTGTCCGCAGGCAATTGCCCCTTAAGCGCAACTACAATCTTGCCATTCACATGCATTCCCTGGACTGGTTTGGATGCGATTCTTCCCTGGGCACCATTGAGGCAATCATGCGCCGCTGGCGCATAGACATCTGCGGTCTGGCGCTCAAGGACACTGCATGCTACGACAATCACCTTGACTTGGATGACTATTCCAACGAGAAGGCTCTGTTCCTGCATGGCCAGGAATACCACCCTTTCAATTGGCATGATTCCCACGATGATTCCCACAACACCTACCATATTTTGGCCTTGGGGGTGGATGAGGAGGCCTATACACCTGAATTCACCTGTTCCCTGTTCTCTGACGCAGAGGTGGAAGACTATTTCCGCCGCGCCATTGCCCATGTGCACAAGCATCACGGCGTGGCCATTGCGACCCATCCGTATTGTGACACATGGACTGAACATCCCTGCGATGGCGCTGACCTGGAGCCACTGCGCCCCCTGGCTGGAACGACGATTGAAAAGCAGTGGCTTGCAGGAAAGCATTTTACCCTTATGAATTCAGTGGATCTGTTCGGCTACAAACGGATGTTCACCAATCCCGCCTCCAATTTCATTTACACAGGAGCCGTGCCCACGCGGGACAACGTATGCGCGGCGGTCAAGGCTGGTCACTCGATTGCCGCATGTTTCTTCTATGGCTGCGACATCACTTTGAATGGCTATCTGCCTGGCGACACGCTGCCAAGGCAGGAGGCTCATGCCTTCCAGCTCAAGGCGGAAGTGTTTGATGGCGTTTTGCTGGAGGCTAGAATCTATGCGGGAGCCGTTCTTGTCCAGACCGTTCCATTGTCAGGAACCTCTTTTGAGGGCGAACTCCCGCTTCAGGACATTCCTGTTGACGCACCCTATCTGCGCGTGGAGCTCATCGGCTCCCGCCAGAGGCAGATGGCGGCAAGCAATCCCTTCTGGCTTGCCAAATGAGGTAATTGCAAAACTGCTAGTTTTGAAATTACCTCAAATATGAGGCTTGAGGCAATTGCAAGACTGCAGTTGCCTCGTTTTTTTTCTATGACTTTGAGGTGAAAATGATGAGAATATGTGTGGCATTCATTGTTTTAGTAGGATTGCTGACGCTTCACGGCGAGGCGATTCGTCTGAATAAAGGGACCTCATTTACGAAAGCGACTGGAATTATGCCTTTGCGGGAGGACAGGCACTATCGCCTGAAACTCAATGCAAGGGGCGGCCAAGGAAAACTTGAGGTGAAACTGTGGCAGTACACTGCGGGACAGAGAGAGATCGGCGCATACAATGTCAGGGCGCAGGCGGAGACAGTGACCACCCTTGTCGAGGAAATCAAGGCGGGAAGCAGGGAATTCCTGGTTGCGGATGCCTCCAAATGGAAAATCCCGCAAATGGGCAACATAGTCGTGTTCAATGCAAAGCCAGACATGAGCGACTTGCCGAATTTCAACATCGCATATTATGTGAAGTCCATTGAACAGATTGGCGACAAGTGGAAAATCGTTCTTAGCAATGCAGTGGGATTCAATGTGGCGGCTGGCAGCGGCGTGCGTCTTCACAGCGATGGAGACCGAATGTCCTTTGATTTGCAATTGCCAATTAGCGGGCAATTCACGAGCCTCATAAGGCCAGTCTCAATGGGCAATGGCAAACATGTGGGCTATTTTTGGAAGGGAAGCGCCTTTGCGCAGATATATTTGCGCACTGATTCACCCGAACCAGTCGAAATCACAGGCATCGCACTGGAGGAAATATCAGACGCCGAAATAGAAGAAATGAAAAAGCAGGAGGCCGCCAGGCGGCTCGCCGAAGAGCAGGGGATTCGCCCATACGGACATACCAAAATCTTCAAGGAGGAGGCCAATTGCTGGGAGTTCAACAATGTGTTCAATGTTTGGGCTGGCATAGCGCAGAAGTCCATTGAGAAACGCGCCGCGCAGTTTGAATGCGATTTCAAGTCTCCAGTGCCTGGCTTTGTGCAATTCCGCTTCACGCAGGTTCAGAACGGCAAGAAAGTCACGCGGGAACTTCCAGTGCAGTCGGTGATACCAGACAACGAATACCGCCGCTACCGCTTTGCCTTGTCCGATTCGCGCGGCTGGGAGAAGGACAGTCCACTCGTGGGCTGGAGCTTCTGCTTCCGCTATTACATGGAGAAGGACAGGAGAATCGGCTTCAGAAATCCAGTTTTGCAGGAGGAAGAGAACCTGCTGGTGGGGGCGGCTGCCTGGCAGCAGGGGAAGCCGCTTGAGATGCCTGACGTGCGCCCGCTGGGCAAATACCGCCTGGAGTGGAAAGGAGGCGTCTGCCCTGGTGTGGAACTGCGTTTCTATGACTACATGCAAAGACCGTTGCCAGAATCCGTCAGGCTGAATCCAGGGGAGGCATGCATGGATTTCAGCGTTCCTGAAATGACGATCAAGGCACAGGCAATCCCACTGGGAAAGGGCAAGGGGGCGCCAAGGCTCACGACAGTTGATTTCCGCCGTCGCTATACGCCAGAGGTGTTCTGGCGTGGGCAATGGATATGGACGCAGCTTGACGAACTGGGGCCGTTCTTCTCAAATGTGTGCTTTTGCAAGGAATTCGATTTGCCTGAGGAGGCTGAGATGGCAGCAATCGCCGTAATGGCTGATGACCAGTCTGAAACAAGGGTTAATGGCAAGCTTGTCGGCTTCACATGGCAGATTCCAGAACCCAAGCGCTATATGATTGAAAAATACCTGAAGCCAGGGCGCAACAAGGTTGAAATCAGGGTTTACAACGGCACGCTCAATGCAGGATTGTGCTCTGACATTTATGTACGTCTCCGTTCAGGCAAGGAAATCAAACTGGAGACGGACAGAACCTGGCGCTGGC
>JAFYGL010000315.1 GCA_017543165.1 Victivallales bacterium
CATCAAGCTTGGGATTTCTGTCCATTTCCAGCATTTGATGCATGCTTTTTACCGATGTGCTAATGGCATAGAAGCCAACGCGCAGCGGGTTTGGATTCTTGGCTGGATAGCAGGGAGTTGGCTTTACGCCTGTCACGGCATAAACCGCTCCAAGTGCTATGCAATGTGTTGATTCGTAGTATTCTGGATGGAAGCTTATTGCTATGACCTTGCCTTTGCCAAACTGTCCGTGCAAAAGTGCATATTCCCCGAAGAAGTTTGGATTGGGCTTTCCATAATAGCTGACCTCGTTTTTATAGACAGCCAGACCTTCGCCCCAGCCTTCGCCAGGCTTTTCGCCAGGGCAGGGAATAGGTCCGCCGCTGTAAACCACAACATAGCGGCCAGGCTTCACATCCAGCACCTTGCCCCCTTTCTCCGAGATTTCCACTAAAAGCGTTGCTGATTTACCGCCAGCATTGGGCTTGCGCCCAAAAGGCAGCAGGCGAATTCTATTGGGGGCATTCAAGGCGCTTGCGAAGCCAGCGCATATTCCAAGGTAGGAACCGCCGTTTTTGACGAAGTCCCGCACGGCAGCCGCGCCTTCCTCTTTCAGTGATTTATACTGGTCGGGCGCATAACCGCCAGGAAATACGACTAGGTCATAACCCTTGAGTCCCCCCTCGCGGATGGATTTTCCATTAATGAAGTGCAGCTCTATCTGCGGCGAAAATTCAAGCAGGCGTGCCCAGTGGCGCACTCCATTTCCTGAACTGCCTCCATCCACATATAATGCCGCCTTGACTTGCGCCTGTTTGCTGGCCTGCGGGGAGGCAGTCGTGGCACAGGATATGCAAAGCATTGAACAAATTGCCGCAATAAAGAACACATTGACGATGTGCATCTTGAAATGGATGTTCATTAAGTCTTCTCCAGTTTTTTTAATCTAAGGTTTCAGTCTTCAATTGTCATAAGCCACGGGCGCTGCCGCTTACGCAACGCTTGCCTGCACTTATGGGGAACAGAGCGAAAGAATGAACTTTTCTGGTGAAAAGTTAAACATGGGACATCATTTTCTGGAATTGTCCAGGGTGGCGCTAATATAACGGATGTTTATCCATTAAAAACACCAGCCAGATAAAAATAACAAGATGCTGTGCATAATTGGGCAATTAAGTTTGTAAATATGCTGGCCACGGAGTATAATACAAAGATTTTTGGCATCCGTAGTGATGGCGGGGGCATCTTTTACAACGAGGTAATTTCAAAACCAGTGCTTTGCCTTGTCCCTGCTCCAAGTTGAGCGCCGCTTCGTCGCTCGCATTGGATGTTTTGAAATTACCTCAAGAGAAAATAACATTTCATAATGACAAAAAGCAAATATTCCTTCACGAATCTTAGTTTGCCGCAACGCATTCTTATTGGACTGGTCATGGGAACCATTCTTGGCCTGCTTTTTCCCAATGCGTCATGGATTGGCATTTTGGGCTCGTTGTTTGTCGGCGGGCTCAAGGCGATTGCACCAATGCTGGTGTTTTTGCTTGTCATCGCCTCCCTGGCCCGCAGCCAGACTGGCTTTGACCGCCGTTTCGGCTTTGTGATATTCGAGTATCTGCTGTCCACATTCCTTGCGGCAATATTGGCTGTGGCGGCAAGTTTCCTGTATCCCGTCAGGATTGCCCTGGATGTGGAACAGGTCGTTGAAAACACGGCGCCAGGCGGCGTGTGGGAGATCCTGGAGGGGCAGCTGCTTGGAATGGTGGCGAATCCCATGAAATCCATTGCCGACGCCAATTACATATCCATCTTGTTCTGGGCGATTCTCATCGGCGCCCTTGCGAAAAAGTTCGCCTCGCCAGAAACACATAGGGTGCTGAACGACTTGTCTGGAATCATAGGGCAGGTGGTGGTCTGGATCATAAAACTTGCCCCATTCGGGATTCTTGGACTTGTTTTTCACAGCGTCTCCACCAGCGGAATGGGGATTTTCCTCACATACGGCAAACTCCTGCTGGTGCTGGTTGGCTGCATGCTGGGAACCGCCCTCATCCTCAACCCGCTCATTGTATTCTGCTGCCTGCGCTGCAATCCCTATCCGCTTGTGCTGCGCTGCCTGCGCGAAAGCGGATTCACTGCATTCTTCACCCGTTCTTCGGCGGCCAACATACCCGTCAACATGCGGCTTTGCGAGCGTCTTGGTTTGGACAAGGACTTCTACTCCGTTTCCATTCCGCTGGGAGCGACAATAAACATGGATGGCGCGGCTGTCACCATAACTGTCATGACCCTGGCTGCCGCCAATACCATGGGCATCGAAATGACCATTGGCAAGGCGCTATTGCTGTCCGTCCTGGCCTCTGTGGCGGCCTGCGGCGCCTCAGGCGTGGCTGGCGGCTCGCTGCTGCTCATTCCCATGGCGTGCTCCATCTTCGGCATTCCTGCGGAGGCGGCCATGCAGGTGGTTGGCGTGGGCTTCATCATCGGCGTTGTCCAGGATTCTTTGGAGACCGCCCTGAATTCCTCTGGCGACGCCATATTCACGGCCTGCGCGGAATATGTCCACTGGCGCAAAATCGGCAAGGAACTTCCCGAATTTCTGGGTGGAACCACGCACACTGAAATCTAAAGCAACATTGTTGTGTGATGGTAATGTGCTATATTAGGCAAACTTACGGACTGGAACAGATTAGGCAATAATACTTGGTATTTTCAACCTTAACAGGAAATTACTGAAAATGACAAACAGCAATTACTGGAGATTGTTTCGAATAAGGTTCCATGAATCCGCCATGCTCCTTTGCATGGCAATGCTTCTTTGGGCAGGATGCCTCCTAGGTGCGGAAAATGACGGGCGAAAGATTGTCCGCATTGCCTATCAGGAATTCAACAGGCAGATGGTGGTGGATGAGAACAACATTCCAATATCAGGCTATGCATACGACTATACACAGGTAATAGGGACATACGCTGGATGGGATCTGCGCTACATTCCATGCAGCAGCTTCTATGACAGCGTGCGGCTGCTCCGCGCTGGAAAGGTCGATCTAATCTATGAAATCAGCTATACGGAGGAACGCGCAAAGGAGATGCTGTTTCCTGACGAGCCCATGGGGCATGAGTATTATTATCTGTATTCATCGGATGAGAACACTTCAATCACCCCAGGTGACTATGCGTCCATGAACGGCAAAAAAGTCGGTGTCACCAGTGGTACGATACTGAAAGAACTCCTGAAGGACTGGTGCAGAAAAAAGAATGTGACATTCAAGATAGTCGAATATGAGGACATTCCTGTCAAGGAGGCCGATTTGCTTGCGGGCAAGATAGACCTGGACCTGGAGCTCAGCATGCTGGCGAAACGAAATCTCTCCGCTGTGGAGAAGGTGGGGGCCTCCGCCTATTATCTGGTGGCGAACAAGAACAGGCCAGATTTGATAGACGACATCAATCGGGCGACGGAGAAAGTGCTCAACAACGACCTTTATTACTTCTCCAGACTTCAGGAGCGGTACTTTTCCGATACAGTATTGAGCCGAAACCTCACGCTTGATGAGAAAAAATGGCTTGCGGACCACAATGTGCTGCGCGTTGGATATTTTGACAATTATCTTCCATATTCCGCAAAGGGCAAAAACGGCGAACCTCTCGGCGCAGGCATAGAGGCAATCAAGGAAATCATCAAGACTTTGAAGTTGGAAGACAAATTGAAGGTGGAATATGTCTGCTACCGCAGTCAGAGGGAAGGATACAAGGCTGTTGAAGTCGGGAAAATAGACTTGATGATTCCCGCATACATCAGCGATTCCGTCAAGCATAATTATAACATCATTGGTGGCAAAAGCATAGCCACTATTGCAAGCAATCTTGCCTATATTGAGGATTATAGGATTGGCAATGTCAAGTGCATTGGCATTAACAAGAACAATATGATGCAATATTACTATTGCAAGGACACTTATCCCAACTCGGAAATCGTGCCATACGACGATATCCAGGGCTGCCTTGACGGACTTCTGGAAGGTGCGACGGACGGCATATTCCTCAATGGCTTCAGGTCCGATCCATTGTTAAAGCCAGCCAAATACCATTCAATAAGGACAGTGCGGGCAAAAAACGATTTTCAAATCAGAATGGCATTTGCCGAGCATAATATTGGACTTATGCTTTTGATGAACCGAGGGCTGACTATACTTGACCCTGAATTCATCACCAGGGCTTCTTATTCATACATGGGGCAGATTTACACTTCCTCATATATGGATATTCTCCAGGAGCATATATTCCCAGTGCTTATCGCGGTTGCAATCGTAGTTGCGCTGCTGGCGGCTCTCGTGGGCTACGCTCTCAGCAACTGGCGGCTGGAGAGCGTCAATCGCAAACTGGAGGGAATGAAACGAAAACTCAAGGAGAATTCCGATATCATTGAGAAACAGAGACGGCAGGAAGCCGAACTGCGCAAGCGACTTGAAACAAGGCAGAATGAACTGGAGGCCTTGCAGGCGGCTCGCTCCAAACAGAAGTAAACGCGGCACTTGCTTGCCCTGATAGGGGAACATGGCATACGTCAAAGTTTGCCAACGCCTTCCTCAACATTGATTTCCAGCAATAGTCCCTGGTCCAGCAAGGACTGCCGAAGCGTATTGTATGCGGGAAAGGCACCTTCTAGCGCCGCCAGGGCCGCTATGGTTCCAGCCGCCTGGCCAGTGGCGAAACATTGAGCCATCATGCGGATGGCTGTCACTGCGCGAGGCTCGACACCGATGGCCCGCCCACCTGCCACATAGTTGTCACACTCTGGAGAGAGCAGCGATTGATAGGGCATGCTGCGGAATCCTCTGGTTGGCTTTGCCCAGTTTTGTGTGAAATTGGTGAGGCCGTGACCTCCATAATGCCGCGAACCCACTGCCACGGGCTCCGCCACAGGCGTCCCTTCGTCCAGATCCTGGCAGCGGATTGTCTCTCTCGCCACAATGTTTCTGCCATTGCGCACACCCAGCCGCGGTGCGGCACTTTCAAGAATGCAGTCCTGGAACTCTGGAATATTCTTGCGGAGCCAGTCAAGGATGACAGGGATCTGCTCCCTCAATTCGAAGTCCATGCGGGTGAGTTCTCCAGGCGAGAAACTGTCTCCGCCAGTCAATGTGATATTGAGCAGAAAATCGCCATGCATCCCCGAAGGATGGAGCATAAAGGCGTCTTGCGCTGGGAATGGGAAGGACTGGCGGATGTCCTTGAAACGCTGTTTCATCTCGGCTACCGTAAATGGCTTTAGATTGCGCACGCGAATCATCACCGTCTTTGTCATCAGTGAGTCGGCAGGTGCCTGAATGACTGGCAATCCTCCAAGATGCGCCAGCAGTGCGTCCCCCGTGCAGTCAACGAACATTCTGGCTTTCAAACGCAGATTTTCCCCTGCGCAGAATGCGTCCAGGCGGGAGATATTCCGTTTTTCCCTGGCGCAGCCGTAAACTGTGCAGTAGAAGAGGGAATCGACGCCCGCTTCCGCAAGCATTCTATTCGCCTCCAGGGCGATTTCATCTTCGCTGCTGACGATATCGTCGAGAATAGGCCCTTCTGCAAAGTCGCGTCGTAACGTGTGTTTCAGCATGGCGGCGTTGCGGCGTCCCAGGCGGCGGACCAATTCCTCCCCAATGCCGCTGATGGTCTGGCGTTTTTCCATGGCGCAGCCCATGAAAGAAGGGCAGCCGCAACCTACAGCCACTCCGCCTGGCCGTGAACTTTGTTCAACGAGAAGTGTACGAACTCCATTTCTGGCGGCGGCGATGGCGGCGGCGATTCCCGCAGGGCCTGCGCCCGCCACTATCACATCGTATTGTTTGTCAGGATTCCACATCACTGTATTTGTGAATATGTCTTGTGTTGGGATAAAGATGATTGCCCGTAACTTTTCCGCGCCAATTTAGCACTCAAGAGGATTAATTTCAAGGCCTTGCATTGAACCAGTTTCAACTTGTGCGCCTAGGCGCACACAATAATGTTTTTGCAACAGCCTCTGTGTCAGGAAAATCAGAAACTGTCATTGGATTCGCTCGTATGGGCGTATTCTCAGCCTCAGTCCAAGCCGCTTGCACAGTTCCTGGCAGGCGGCCTGCTTCTCCAAGGAGGTGACAGGCTCTCCGACAATGGTCATCACCACGTCTGGGACGTATTTCGCCGCCTCCTGCGCGAAATTCAGCATGGCTGGATATGCGGCCTCCCCGAAACTGGGGCGGCATAGTTCCAGGTATTTCCTGGCATCCGCGCTGTTCAGGCTGATGGACAGCTTGTCTATGATTCCTGCGAGGCGTGGCGCTGTCGGCTGGCCTGCAATCAGGTCCGCCAGTCCATTTGTGTTGATGCGGATTGGAAGTGTCGGATGCTTGCTTTTAATCCAGGCCCCCACTTCTAGCAGCGTGTCAAGCCTTTCCGTAGGTTCGCCGTAGCCACAGAACACGAGTTCTGGATATTTGTCCAATTCCCATTTCGACAGTGCGTCCATGACTTCCTGTGCACTTGGCTCCCGTTCAAGCCAGAGCGAATCCGAGCCATATACGCCAGGTGCATTCTGCCTGAGGCAGAAACGGCATGCGCAGGGGCAGCGGTTGGTCAAGTTCACATAGATTGCGTTCTTTACTTGATATACAATGTTCATCATGATAGTTCACCTAAAATGCCTTCGAATGCCAGTCCGTCTGGTTCAGGAATGTCAAGGGAAACGGTGCGTGCCACCGCCTTGGCCGTGAATGCCGCGCCCAGGCGCACGGCGTCTGGAAATGCATGGCCATTGAGAAATGCGCCCAGCATGACTGCGTTGAAAACGTCTCCAGTCCCGCAGCGTTCGCCGCCAATCTTGCGCTCCGATATCAGGACAGGGGCTTCATCGCGCACATGGACGTAGTTGCCCAGAATCTCGCCTTGGCGTATGCCTGTTATGACGATATTCCGCAACGCGCCTGATTCCAGGGTGCCGCAGATGCCCTCAAGTTCTTCCTCTGTAGGGCTGGGGTTGTATTTGCGTCCCGCCAGGATGCTTGCCTCGGTCAAGTTTGGCGTGACAATGTCCGCAAATGGAAGGATGTCGCGCATTGCCTGTGCGGTTTCCTGGCCATAACCTGAATACAGACTGCCGTCATCTCCCATGATTGGGTCAAGCGCCACCAGTGTCTTGTCATCGCGGAATGCCTCCAGAAAGCGCCGTACGAAAGCGATTTGCTCCATGTTTGCAAGAAAGCCGATTGAAATCGCATCGAAGCGCAGGTTCAGTTTCCGCCACTCGCATATAAAGTCGTCCAGATGCTCCGTGAAGTCGGTTCGTGCAAAACTGGGGTAGCCCGTGTGGTTGGTGTAGATGGCTGTCGGGACAGGGCAGCACTGTATGCCCATGGCGGCTAGGACTGGCAGCACCACCGTGATGGAGCAGCGCCCGAAGCAGGACAAGTCGCTTATGGCCGCGACCTTTGGCGGCGTCTGCCTAATCCTCGTGTTGTTGGATGCGTCAATGGCCATGTCCCAAGGTCACAATCCCATGAATG
>JAFYGL010000316.1 GCA_017543165.1 Victivallales bacterium
TGGCAGAAAACGGGCGAATCGCCGTGGAAAAATTCAGCGAACACGAACCAGGATACTATGATGCCATTTTGATGGACATGAGGATGCCTGAAATGGATGGACTTGAAGCCACAAGGCGCATTAGAGCCATGGACCGCCCGGATGCCAAGAAGATACCGATTATTGCACTTACAGCCAATGCATTCGACGAGGATGTGCAGCGAAGCCTTCAGGCTGGTTTGAACGCACATCTGTCTAAGCCGGTCGCCCCCGAAGCTCTCTTTGAGACACTGGAAACGCTTATCAAGCCGTAACTGTGGGCTGTGGGCAGTGGACTGTGGTTCACAGTCCACTTCATAAAAATATCATAGTGGTAAAAAAATAAGCGATGCCGATAGAGAAATATCTTGTTCCTATCATATATTATACGGCAATTGATAAAAAAGTGAAACTTGGCATTTCGTTTGCCTATTGATTGTGGAAATACGAATAGCGTCCGTATGAGCGCGGTCGCGTCGATAGCGTCCGTATGAGCGCCGAAGCGGCGCCACATGGCAGTAAAGGCAAGAGGAACACCAATGAAACTAGCAGGACTTGATTTTGAGACGGCAAACGGAAAGTGTGGCAGCATCTGCGCGGCGGGTTGCGCAGTCCTTGAGGATGGCATTGTGACGGAGCGCAGGGAGTGGCTGGTCTGCCCCCACATAGGCTATCGCTGGATGCGCCCTGACTTCACGGAGATACATGGACTGTCCTACTGGGATGTTTGCAACTGCGACGAATTCGCCTCCATCTGGCCAGAACTGCGGCGAATGCTGCTTTCGGCGGATTGCGTGGTCATCCACAACGCCCCCTTTGATTTGTCGCATCTGCGCAGCGTACTTGCCTTGTATGAACTGCCGCCAGTGGAATTCGACTATGCTGACAGCCTTAGGATTAGCAGACGGCTCTTCCCCGATATGGAATCGCATACTCTGGATGCCATGGCGGAACATTTCGGCATAGTCTTCAGGCATCACGACGCATTGGAGGACGCGGCGGCCTGCGCTGGAATCGTTGCCCGCACAGGCATTCCCGAAGGCTTTACACATCATTTTTCAACAGGAGACTGAACATGGCTGATACTTTGATTCTGACTGGATGGAAATATGGCGACTATGCGGTGGCGGCGGCACTGGCCCTGCGTCATTTCAAGGATGCCGACATTCTCGGCATGAGCAGACGTCATCTTCCAGAGTTTCTGGAGGAGGTTTCAGGCTACGCGGAAATCGTCATTCTGGGCGTGTCTCTGGCTGGTGATGCGGCGCGTCTCGGAAAGGCGCTGGCACGCCTCAGAAGAGAAAAGGTCAAGGTGACATGGCTCAGCGCCTTTGACTTTCCTGAGTGGATAGGGGATGATGTCCGCTCCAATCTCGAAAGTTATGTCAGTCCTTCGGAAAGCGTTTCTGTGGCAGTCGCCGAATACTACAATCTGAATCATGACGACCTTGCGGCATACGGTGACGAGGGGCGGCCTGTGGGCAAGGCATATATGGAGTTGATGAGCGCGGCGGAATACTGCCACCGAAACTACCAGGACGAGCAGTCCTACCCAAATGTCATAAGGCATATCGAAGCCAAGGACGCGGAAAGCAAATGGTCTGAGAGCGAACATAAAATGGTTGAGCACTATCGCCGCTACGGCTCCCGTGAATTGATAGGGAAAAGCGCTGCCATCATGAAAGTCAAGGAGGAAATAAATCTTCTCGCCCCTCATGAGCATGCCCGTGTTCTGATTATCGGTGAAAGCGGCACTGGCAAGGAGACGGTGGCCAACCTGCTCCATTTCAAGTCACCCCGCAAGGGCGAGCCATACATCGCGTTCAATTGCTCCAGTGTGACGCCCAACCTGCTGGAAGCCCGTTTCCTTGGCAGTGAGAAAGGCGCATACACTGGTGCGAACGAGGTCAAACTCGGCCTGTTCAAGGCGGCCAACGGCGGAACGCTCTTCCTTGATGAAATCGGCGAACTGCCCCTGGAGGCGCAGGGTTTGCTTTTACGGGTTCTGGAGGAGGGCCGCATCCAGCCTCTGGGCGCCAATAAGGAGGAGGATGTGGATGTGCGTGTCATCGCCGCCACAAACCGAGATTTGGCCGCAATGGTGCGAGACGGCAGATTCCGCAGCGACCTCTACCACCGCCTTTGCGTCGTGCAGATTCGCGTCCCGCCTCTGCGTGAGCACAAGGAGGACATTGCGCTCATCGCGTACTCCTATCGCGACCGCAACAAGATGGGCGGCTGGCTCTCACCTGAGCAGGTGGAGGCTCTCCAGGCCTACGATTTCCCTGGAAACGTCCGCGAGTTGAACAACTTGCTGGAGCGGGCATATATCCTGAACATCAACGATTATGGCGAACTAATCCGCCAGCACAAGAAACTGAATGCGGCGCTGATTCCCCAGGACAAGGTTGAAGTCCCCGACAATCTGGAGGAGGCAATCCGCTTCCACGTCAAACGCGTCTGCGAAAAATACAGCCACAATATCACCAAGGCGGCCGACGCTCTGGGAGTATCAAGGAACACCGTGAGAAAGTATCTGGAATAGATTGCAGTCGCACCTAGTTAGAATAGTAGGAAATAAGAAAATATTCCATTTCATCTAACATCTTGGCTCTATCCAAATAGGGTAGAGCCAAATCTTTATTTGAGAACTATATAGTTGATTTTTCCAGGCACCTAGTACTTAGTTGGAAAAATTCTAGGCAGTCTGCATTGTTCTTTTGGGCTGTTTTTCCGTGAATGGCTCCTTGCATACGAGGGTATGCGCGTCGCCATTCGCAAAAAAAACATCTCCAAAACTCCAACGCATCATGGCCTAGAATTTTTCCAACTAAGTACTAGACCCCTGAGGTAATTTCAGTCTAAAAACTTAAAATTTCATATTTTTACTGCCGTTGATAAAATCATGACCATCATGGCGTGATTTCTCAATGCGGCATGTCTTATTTAAGCAGCCTCTGTATTTGGCATGGCATTTGCATTTCTCTGGCAACAAATCAATGAATCGTGATGAAATACTTGATTTGCCAAGGAGTTTGTACAATGGAATTGATGCAGGAACAGATATTTCTACAAGTGGCGAGGCGGGACAGGCCAGGAAAAATCACGGAAAACGCATTTACGGAGGGAGAGCCGCTGGTGCGGCATTCAACGCGCAACCGCGGACGATGCTGCCTTGTATGCAGGCATTGGACAGCGCCGCGGGACCTGCAACAGGAACGGCGCAGCCTGGTCGTTTTGAGAAAGGGACGCTGCCGCCTCGGAGAGTGCGTATGCGTTGAAGGACGTTCATTGGACGAACTTCAGCAAGAGCCCCACTCATGCGAACACGCCTGCCCGAAGTTCGAGAAGATACCGGAACTCCGCGCCAGAAACATGACGCTGCTGCAAAGAAGCTACGCCAGAATGCCGCCTTGCAAGACCAGGCGGCGTTCGATTTGCGAAAAGACACCCGACGAATGCCCTCTTGCGGGGAGCGTCTGCAATGCAAAAGGCCATGGCACTGCTGAAAAACACTAACAAACAAGGAAAAGCACAAATGACACAAGAAAATGAAAGCGCCAAATCGATGATTACTGAACAAGCACGTTTGCATCAAGACATGTATTTGCACTGTGGGCCAGAACACGCATTTTGGGAGTTGTTCAACGGCAGGGGAAGGATGATGGACTTCACTTGCGCGGGGATTTCATGGGACCACGCAGCTTGTATTGACGTAGATGAGAAGGATGGAAA
>JAFYGL010000317.1 GCA_017543165.1 Victivallales bacterium
AAAGACGCCTCCAGCAGTGGCAATGCCGAAAAGGATGCTTCAGGCACTTCCTCTGGAAATAATAAGTCTGGCTCTGGCAACGGCGGCGGGAACGCAGGCGGCGCAAGTGGCTCTGGCAACGGAGGCAACGCAGGCGGCACAGGTGGCAACTCAGGCGGAGCAGGGGGCAATGCAGGCGACGGCGCAAGTGGAGCAAATGGGGCAGGTGATGGTACGGAAAGTAAAAGCGGTGGCACTAAAATCAATGAGAAATTATACAGGCGCTGGGAGGGTACGCAGCCAGGCGACAAGGCCTTGCCACCTGAACTCAAAAAGGTTTATGCACAGACTGTAAACGAACTGCGCAGCCAGATAAATGCGAAAAGCGTGGAGTTTTCTGAGACTGGAAAGGTCAGCAAGAAAAACGGCGATGACTATAGTGTGTCTGGCCGCTGTGCGGTCAGGGATGATGGGCGCGTGTGGCTGTATGTGTTTCATGCTGAAGTGACTTGCTTTGGACATGCTTTCTGGGTTAGAGATGTGAAATACGAACAGAAGTGATTTGAAGGGACATGGGACGTAAGGGACGTAAGGGACGAAGGGACGAAGGGACGAAGGGACGAAGGGACGAAGGGACGGAAGCCAATGTTAGTCCCTTTAGTCCCTTTAGTCCCTTTAGTCCCTTTAGTCCCTTTAGTCCCTTTAGTCCCTTTAGTCCCTTTAGTCCCTTTAGTCCCTTTAGTCCCTTTAGTCCCTTCGTCCCTTTAGTCCCTTCGTCCCTTTAGTCCCTGAAAAAAGCCTCTTCCAAGTGAAGAAGTGAAATCCACAAAATTGTCTGACTTCACATATTGCAAAAAAGGGTGCGGCACTTATCTTACAAAAGTTTTTGGCATTTTGTTGTGTTGAAGTGAAATATAGTCATAGTATGAAGCGTATAGTCATTGTAGAGAAAACGAATGCAATTTAGTTGATAATGGAGTTTTAGATGCCTGCGAACAAAGTTGACATTGTATTTGTCGTTGATGCAAGTGACAGCATGAGTCCTTGTTTCCAGAAGTTGCGTGACAATCTCCGCCGTTTCATCTTGCCCTTGAACCAGGCAAGTTTCCAGATTCGTTTTGGACTGCTGGCATACAATGCAGGCGGGGACGGGCGTAGAGCCATCTACGAGCATACGTTTGTTGGCGGCAACGCGCCGAATCTGGTGAAGGGAATGTATGGGCCAAATGCGGATATAGACCAGTATTTTACAACAGATGCCAACAAGTTCCTGGCCGCGCTGGATTCTGTCCGCACCCAGGGCGATGAAAACACACCTCTTGCCTTGGACATAGCCTCGGACTTCCCGTTCAACACTCCAGATGAATCGCGCCGAGTAATTGCCCTGTTCTCCAACGAGAAACTGGAGACAGGCATTCTGGAAAACGAGCCTCTGGAGAAATTCCAGCAGGTGCTTCAGAAGATAGCCAAGAGGAAGATTGCGCTTTATGCGTATCTGCCTGCAAGCAATGCAGCAGCCATGATGATGCGTCTGCCAAAGTCGATTATCAAGTCCGTGGACGAAGGCGCCAATTGCTGGGACAATGTGGATTTCGGCCAGATGCTGGAGCAGATGGGCAAGAGCATCAGCGTTTCTTCCTTGCAGATGACACGGGAGCCTGAATACCAGAAGGCAATCTACGGGCAGAATGCCTGGGATTCCAATGTGTTTGTTGGCGCGGGAGACGCCCGCAGGGACAAGATTCTCGCCACTGGTGAATCCGCGAAACTCAACATGAGCAAGCCTTTGCAATGGATACATGTCAAGCTTTTCTGGAAGCAGGAGGTTGATTTGGACCTTCATGCAATATACGAACGCGGCCAAGACTGCAAGCACGTGTTCTTTGCACACAGGAGCGAGAAGAATGTGGTGCTTGACAAGGACGAGGGCGTGTGCGAGAGCGGTGGCGCCGTGGGGCGCTACAAGGAGGAGAACCTGACAATTTCTTCTCTGGACGGCATAAGCCAGATGCTCATTGCCACCAAGAACTATACGGGAAAAGGCTGCTTTGCAGATTATGACGGCAAAGTCGTGGTTGAAACAAGCAATGGGGACAACATAACCGTTCCATTGAGCTCGCAGAGCTGGGATGTATGGTGTGTAATTGCCAAGATAGACAACCGCAAGCCTGATGCGCCAGAGGTGAAGAACCTTAACAGAACTTGCAATCATGACCCAAGAGTAGATGAGTTTTAACTTATAGGAGAAAACAAAATGTCTGATGAACTTGAGATTCTTGAAAGCACTTCTTCCACTACAGAACCGAATGCGGCGCCAGCCGAGGCCACGCCTGCGCCTGAAAGCACACCAGAGGCAACATCAAGCCCCGCCGCCACTCCAGCGGCTGATATTCCAGAAAATACAGCCAATGACGCCAACAAGACATACAAGAACGCAGGCGTCGCTGACCTGGTGTTTCTGATTGACGTGACTGGCAGCATGGGGCCATGCATAAATGCTCTGCGCGAAAACATCAACCACTTCATCGACATGCTTACAAGCACGGAAGGCAATGGCTCGCCAGTGACGGACTGGCGCGCGCGCGTGGTCGGCTACCGTGATTTCCCCTACGATGGAAACACCTCATACGGCTGGCTTGAGGACAATGACTTCACCAGGGACGTGGCGGCGCTCAAGGCGCAGGTTGCCGCATTGGTTCCAAAGGGCGGCGGCCCTGGAGCCGAAGGCATCCCAGAATCACTGCTGGACGCGATGATGACGGTGGCGACAGCAGGCAAAATGGATCTTCAGGCAGGTGAGGGCGAGGCCGATTCCAAGAAGTGGAGGCCAGATGGCGCGGCGGCGCGCATTGTCATAATCTTCACTGATGCCACGTATCATCCCACCATGTCCATACCTGGCTACGAGGGCGCAGGCGTCCGTGACCTGTACAATGTGTACAACCAGGAGCACATCAAGCCTTACTTCTTCGTGCCGTCGGATGCCTCGTACGCCATTCTCGGGCGTTTCAAGGGGGCGATACTGACGCAGTGCGGCGATGGCTGCGACGGGCTGGTTTCGGTAACCAGCGACCAGGCCAAGTTCAACGAGCTGATAGAGCGCCTTGCGAAAGGCGTCAGCCAGTCTGCCTCAACAGGGGTGCGCGTGACATTGTAATCAGGAGAACAAAATGGCTATACCAGATTGCAATACACTGTGGTCGCCTGGAAAGGTCATCCATGGCTATACCATGCTTGAGGAAGGGCATGAAGGCAGCAATTCCGTGTGGGGAAAGGCCAAATCCCCCACAGGTCAGACGGTGTTCTTCAAGAAATACACGTCCCCGTCTTCCGTCTTTGATGACTGGTATCGCGGCTATGTGGAATACCAGAAGGAACTCAAACGGCGCATTGACCAGATTTCAACTATTGACGCCAAGGGACGGAACACGGGACCCACATACCGTTTCATTGAATTCTTCGAGCAGATGGGGCCTGATGGCGTTCCCGAAGACCAGAAATCCCAGGACTACTATCAGGTTCTGGAATACATTGACGGCGCAAAGGACCTGGCGGCCTATCTTGAATCTTCGGATACGACCTGGAATGACCGCAAGACATTCGCATCCGTCTTCATGTTCGCCATGAAATCGCTCCATGATGAACATGTGAAAATCATCCATACGGACCTGAAACCCAAGAACCTGTTGCTTATTCCTACCCAGAGGGGGGATGGCAGCAAGACCTACCAGATCAAGATAATCGACCTGGATGTCTCCATTTTGGCTGACAAGCAGGCGCCTTGGCATGAGACAGGTGAGTACATCGGCTCGCCAGGCTACTACTCGCCTGAACATCTCAGGGGGCAGGTTCCGACAGAAAAGTCAGATGTATTCACCTGCGGGTTGATTTTGTATGAGATTCTGACCAGCGAGGGGCATCCCTACAACCATGTCTCGGATTTGGAGACATACGAGGCATACGGTGCGCCAGTCCCCCATTTGCTTGGCACATACGGCACGCCTGAAAAAGACGAGGAAGTGGCTAAAATGCTTCGCCGCATGCTGGATCCCGATCCAGCCAGGCGCCCAAGGGCATTGGAGGTGCACAGGGTGTTGATTGGCGGCGGAGGCCGTGTATTGAGGCCTGTCCAGAGACCCGCGCCGACGCCTACGCCAACAGCGACGCCCGCGCCAACAGCGACGCCGACGCCTACGCCTGCGCCTACAGTAACGCCGACGCCGATGCCAACAGCGACGCCCGCGCCAACAGCGACGCCGACCGCTGCGCCTCGCGCATTTGCATTTTGC
>JAFYGL010000318.1 GCA_017543165.1 Victivallales bacterium
GGATCAGTTCCAGTGCCTTGTCCACTTCCTCCGCATTGTCGGCATGGAGCATGAACAGCGACAGGCTTTTCAAAATGGCCGCATCTGCGGAGGACGGCACATTGTCCAGGCACAATTCAGCCTTTGCCAAGGCGGTTTTCCAGTCATTCTTCTTTGCCGCCGCCGAGCCAAGCCCCAGTTCCTTCTCCAAATCCACGGGCTGGCAGGAAAACAGAGCCAGGCTGCATACAAGCAGCATGAATATGCGCGCTTTGCTTCTCATTTCTTCTTTACACCCAAAAGTTCCTTTGCGTGGGCCACTGCGGCGCTTGACCCCATGTCGGCTCCAAGCATCCGCACTATTTCGGCAAGCCTGTCCTTTCCTTCAAGAAGATGGACTGACGTATTGGTCCTGTCCCCTACTATCGCCTTCTCCACCAGATAGTGCCTGGCGCCAGCAGCCGCAATCTGCGGCTTGTGCGTAATGCTGAACACCTGGTGGTCCTGTGAAACCGACTTCAATTCCTCAGCCACAGAAACGGCTACCAGACCGCCTATATTTGCATCAATTTCATCGAAAATCAAAATCGGCACGCCATCCGCCTTGCTCAGCACTGTCTTTATCGCAAGCATCACACGTGCGATTTCACCGCTGCTGGCAATGTTCTTCAGCGGCAGCATGTCCTCGCCCACATTGGGCGCGAACTCGTATTCCACCGCATCCGAGCCTGACATGCCTTCCTCCACATTGGACAGTGTCACCTTGAACGCCGCCTTGGCAAAGCCCAATGCCCGCAACTTGCCTTCAATTGCCGCCGCCAATTTCGGCGCGGCCACATTGCGCCGCCTTGAAACGCGCCTGCACAATTCGCTGAACGCCGCCTGCGCCTGGCTCTCCTCCTCAGCCAATTTCGCCAGGCCAGCCTCCCTGCCCTTGGCATTCTCAAGCCGCGCCTTGATGCGCTGCGCCGTGGCAAGCACATCCTGGAGGCTGGGACCATATTTGTGCTTCAGGCGCTGGATTCTGTCTATCCTGCGCTCCAGTTTCTGCAACTCCTCCGCATCAATATCCAGGCTCTCCGCATATTCCGCGAACTGCGTGCCGATGTCCCGTATGGTCTCCGTTGCCTCTTCCAGTTGGCTTATCAGTTCGGCACCCTTGTTCTGGTCTATCTGCGCCAGTTCATGAAGTTCCCTAAGCTGGGCGGACAACTTGTCCGCCATGGTATCCTCGCCTTCGCTGAGCGCCTCCGCCGCACCCGCCGCCATTTCAACAAGACGCCTGGAATTGCTGGCCACCTTGTATCTTGACAGCAGTTCCTCCTCATCCAGCCCCTCCAGGTCCGCCTTCTCGATTTCCTGCAACTGGTATTCCAACAGGCTCTGCTCTTCTGGTGCAAGGCCCTGGCTCTGCATCTCCTCCTTCTGGCGCCGTATTTGCGAGAGATGGTGGTACATGGACTTTAGTTCCGCCTCCTCGGCGGAAAGGCCAGCGTAGATGTCCAGCAAATGCAATTGCCTGGAGTTCAGCAGCAGCGTCTGGTTGTCATGCGGGCCATGCAGGTCAATCAGGTTGCCGCACAGTTCCTTGAGGAAACCAGCCGTCACCATTGAGCCATTCACGTATGCCTTGCTGCCATTTTCCGTGACAATTCGCCTGATGAGCAGCCTGTCCTCATCGCAAGGCGGCAAATCGGCCTCCTCCAATTTCTCCGCAATGCCCTCCTTTATTTCGGGAAGGACACGCTCCAGGTTGAAAATGCCTGCCACCTCGCAGGATTTCTCGCCCTTTCGGATGGAGGATGGATTGGCCCTTGCGCCCGCCAGCAACTGTATCGCGCCGATTACCAGGGATTTTCCTGCGCCTGTTTCACCCGTGATAGTATTCAGCCCAGCACCGAAATCTATCTCCAGGCTCTGCACCAGAGCTAGATTCCTTATTTGCAGTGTCTCTAACATTCGACAACGCCTAGCTCTGCCTGAACACCTTGCCCAATGCAACTGTCATCGCCCACAGCAAAACAGCAACCATTATCACCAAAATGCCGTGTGCGGGAAACGCCATCGCTATGGCCGACGCCTGCATGGGTATCAACGCGCTTATCAGGCAGCCGATAAAGGCATGCGCCTCATTGGAGCGGATGCTCTTGTTGTAAACACGCATCCCCGCAAAGGCAGCCAGCCCAGCACCCAATATTGCGCAAATCAGGCTGGCGAAGAAACTGCCGCAAAAATGCACCCGCAAAACAGTAATCGCACACACCAGCCAGCCAATGCCAAATATTATGGCTGGATAAAACACATTCTTGTCAGGGATTTGCACCTTGCGGTTCTCACTATCCGCCAGATATGTGACGTATGCAATATAGGATAGCAAAGTGACGGCAGGTATTGCAATGTCCGCCGTGACCTTGACAGCGGCCACACCCAGCAGGAAATTCAACATGCGGCACACTCCCATGCAGATTGCGCCTTGCTTTGGATAGCGTTTTAAAATGTTGTTGTACGCCAGGATGGCCAGCACCAGCACGATTGCCACCAGGAAGGTCATTCTGCCAAGGAGGGCTGCCAATGTCAGTGCCGCCAATGCCATCACAATGGCCACCAGCAATGCAAAGGAAGGAGCGATAAGTCCCGCGGCCAGTGGCCTGTCTGGATTGTGCCTGCGGTCGTCAGGAATGTCATGCCAGTCGTTCATGATTATTCCTGCGGCATACAACAGCACGCCGCAGAGAGGAAGCAATACCAGCATCCAAGGGCTGAAGCCAATGCCTGTCACGCAGGACGCGATGCAAAGGCCAGCAAGCGAATCACCAATGGCAGTGAATAAATTGGGCAGCCTCACAAGCCTCAGCCAGGAGAGAATCGAGGATTGCTTTCTGCTGTTCAAATTGAAGTACCTATTCATTGTCTTAAATTCCAAATTAACTTTTTGATTATTCTTGTTTTGCTGACCAGATTGTCTGCACCTTTTGCCAATCGTCCAATTCCTTGAATGCGACGGTCTCTATCGCCAGCAGCCTGAAGTCCTCCGTGGAAATGTTCGCAAGCGCATTGGCCAGCGTGGCCTCCGTCTGGAAACTGGATTGCTCCTTGCCCTGATAGACATAGACCAGGCGGTACGCATTCTCCACGCCCGCTTCAAGCTCACGTATCTTGAACGGCATGCTGGCGCAAGCGGAGGACGCATCCCTGTCGGGCGCGTTCTTCATTGCAACTGGCTTCTTACGTTTCTGGCGGGACGGCAAGTCGGGGGGCGGCGGCAATGGATAATCAGGCAATATTGCCCGTAATTCCTGCTCGCACTCCCAGATCTTGACGAAGCATTCTTCCCTTTGCTTAAGAAGCTCAGTCAGGTTCTGTGATACAGCATCCTGCATTCGCCTCAAAAACTAGTTCTCGCCTTCCTTCTCGCCATCTTGTTCGCCTTCTGGCTTTGCCTCGTCACTCTGCGGCGAGTTTGACTTGGGCTGCGGTGCGGGACGCTTCACAGGCGCGCTCTTGGCGCCATAGCCAGAAACAGGCAGCGGCGGCTCTGGGAACACGAACACGCCAGGCTCGCCCATTATGGTGTCCACCTGCTGCTCCAATTCCGCAATCTTGCGGTATGCCTCCTCGCGCTGCGCAAGGAGATCCTCAACTTTGATGCGAGCCTCCAATGCGGCACGCAAGGTCTCCGCATCAGCACGCATCACAATTTCCACAAAGCTCAAGGGAGCCGTTGAAATCGGTGTCTTTGCCATTTGCTCTCTCTCCTGTTGGTTCAACTATATATGGTATTACAAGAATATCCTTTTCCCATGTGGGCGCCGAGGCGGCGCCCAGGCGTCACCCATGTTCGTCTCACGCATCGTCATCGCTTCACCCCAATTGCGCCAGCGGGTAAGGCAACTTGAGTGGGCGCAGCCTCGGCGCCCACATAAAACGCGCCTCGCATCAGCCTGCGCCCCGCTTTAGGGCGTTGCGCACCCGCGTATCGCCGTCGGATGCCAGCACCTCCCGTATCGCGTCCGTCGCGGCTGCGCTGCGTGCCACGGCGGCACGCACCACCCAGGA
>JAFYGL010000319.1 GCA_017543165.1 Victivallales bacterium
CAATAGAAGCCATTTTCACGCTTAAGGTATTTTGCATCAAGTGCTTGTTCCAGGTGCTTTGCTGTGCTGGCATCGCCGCAGGTACGCGCGGCTGCCGCGAGAAAAGCAGCCAGCACTGTATCTGGGACCTGCTGTGGGTTCATGCAGTTGTTTTTCCCCGCGACTGCATCTTTGGGATCCTTGAATCTATCCAAGTCAAGTTTTGCCTTCGCCGCCCCCCAAAGTTCGATTGCCGTTTCGCGTTTTTCCGCCCAGGGTTCATACCAAAGCAAAGCCCAGGCATCCAGACCGCAATATCCGCGAGGAAAGAAGAGCCCGCTAGGCGCATGAAATAGCAGATTGAAGACACCGCCTCCCATAACTGGATGAAGGCAATGCTTCAATGCCCACTTTTCCCAACGCCTCGCCTCTGCCGTCCAGTCCCCATGCCCCATCAAGGCAAAAAGTTTCAATGCATAGTGCGGATGATTGTTGCAGGGAAAGAACACAAGGCCAGGCTCGCAAGTGACACCGCCTGAACTGGACCCGCGCATTTGCTCCACCGTTACATTAATCAACTTCTGAACATCATAGTGGACAATTTTTGTGTCATTCCATTTGAAATCAAAGCCCCTGGTCCAGTATTTTGTGTCGCCAGTAAATCGCTCATACAATGCCAGCAATTGAAGAAGATGCCCCGTGTACATGACATTTTCACGGTAGCAAGGGTCTGGTGCCCAGGGTTTGCCTCCCCAGTAGTTCCTGGCCTGGGAATAAGCCCAGACCTCGCGCCTGAGATAACGCCCGATGCAATTGTCCAGGATGCGCCCTGCCCTTGCCTTCTGTGCCTCGTCGCCACGCATTCCCAAGGCAGAGGCGGCATATCCAGCAAATGCGATATGATACCTCGTCGAAGACAAGCCGAACTGCTCGCCTCCCACATTCCACCACTTGCGTTCCTCCTCGTCTGGCAAAGGTCCAGTGACATGCTCCAGCCAGCAAAGCGCCGCCTTCTCGTCATTTGCAAGTGGAGACCAGTCCCCCTTGCCTGCCTCATTCGCCTCCACTATAGGAATTGCGTGAAAAACAAAGAATATCAGCAGCAGAAATTTCAGATGAAAGGATAATGCCTGCATTCTTCCAATGTGGATTCTACGGGGAAAGCCTCCCATTTTATGCCTCCTGCGCATTAATATTTCCACTGGTAACTTTTAAGGACAGCAATTCAGTTGTGGAATATACAAGGGTTCCCAGTAAAGGCAAATTAGACATTTGGTCCAGCATGACCACGCCATCCGCAGTAAGGACTTCGCATATTCTGGCATGTTCACCATGCAGACTGCCCTTCAAGTGAGTATTTGCAGGCTTGAGAGCCACCACTACATATAGTGTGTTCAAGGTTTTCCTTTTCTGTGCCACGGCATGAAAAGGAAAATCTCTCCCAATTCACGGTTTTGGCAACCTTATTCTAAAGAGGTAATTTCACTGGCTCCCAAGACTACCCCCCGAGGTGGCTCTCATGCTTGCAAACGGTGACTTTCAAGCGTGAAAATACTCACCTGGTGGTCTGGTCCTCAACCATAAGCGTTATGTTGCCAGACAATGGGCTGAATACGCCATGCTCATCGGCAAAGGCAAGCAATTCCGCTGGATAGGTGAAGTCCACGCATTTACATTCACCTGGCTCCAGGCTGATGCGCACGGCCCCAGCGAACTGCTTCAATGGCTCGTATGCTGGTCCATTTTCGTGCTTGAAGAAGAACAGCACCGTTGTTTCGCCTGGCAAATCGCCTGCATTGGAGATATTTATGCTGCAAGGTATGTTGCCTTCGGCGTCGCGCTTGCCTGCAGTCAATCCAGAATACTTGAACTGTGTGTAGCTCAAACCGAAGCCAAAAGGATACTGTATATTGTCTGCGCAGTAGCGGTATGTGCGCCCCTTCATTGCATAATCCTCAAAGGGCGGCAATGCATCGGTTGAGGCATAGAAGGTCAGCGGCAGTCTGCCAGAGGGATTTACCTTGCCAGTCAATATGTCCGCCACCACGCTGCCCCCTTCTGGCCCTGGATAAAAGACCTGCAATGCCGCGTTCACCTTGTCCGCTGGCAGGACCAATGCGCTGCCAGAGCAATTCAGCAGCACAATCGGCTTGCCGACCTTTTGCAATGCATCCAGAAGACGCATCTGGCAGGGGGGATACTCCAGACGTTCCTTGTCCCCAGAGGACTTGGTGCTGCCCTGCTCGCCCTCGAACACAGGTGTCAATCCCATGCAGAGCACCACAATGTCCGCTCTTTCCGCAGCCACCACAGCCTCGGCAATCCTGTCACCAGGCAGAGCGCATTGCCGCGACGTCTCATCAAAAACCTCGCAGCCACGTGCGTAGATGACATTGTCTTCGCCAAAGCACTCCAGCATCCCGTCCAGCAATGTAACATTTCGAGTAGCCGTTCCATAATAGTTGCCCCTGAGCACGTCCAGGTCCTGGGCAGTCGGGCCAATCACAGCCACCTTCCCTGCAAAATCGGGCTTGAGCGGAAGGATGCCGTCGTTCTTCAGCAACACCACGCTTCGTTCGGCGATATGGCGTGACACAAGCCTGTGCTCTTTGCACTCCAGGCGACTGTAGTCAGGCAGTTCCTGCTTGTCGAACATCCCCAGTTCGAAGCGCAGTGTCAACTGGTTTGCCACGGCGCGGTCAATGTCCTCCTCCTTGAGAAGTCCCCTGTCGTATGCCTGCCTGAAATGCAGTTGCGCCTCGTCATCCACCTCGCAGCACACATCCACGCCAGATGAAATCTCCAAGGCCAGTGCCTCTGGAATGTCCTGGCATGTCTTCCTGTCTGAAACCATCCATGCCGCCGTGCCCACATCAGTCACCACGACGCCATTGAACTTCCATTCGCCACGCAGCATTTGCCTGACCACTGGCTCATTTGCTGACATGGGCGTGCCATTGACCGCATTGTACGCAGTCATGATGCTTTTCGCGCCAGCGTGCTTGAGGCAATAGCGGAAAGCATAAAGGTAGGTCTGCGCCCAGTCCAGTTCCGACACTTTTGAATCGAATGTGCTGCGCGTCCCTTCTGGTCCAGAATGTGCGGCAAAGTGCTTGAGGGTAGTGCTGCATTTCAACTGGCCGCCATCCTCCTCCTGCACACCCTTGACGTATGCCGTCCCCATCTGCGCCGTCAATACAGGGCACTCACCGTAGGTCTCGTGCCCCCGTCCCCATCTGGGATCCCTGAATATGTTGATATTTGGCGAGTACATTGTCAGGCCAGTGTAAATGTCCCGCTGCCCGTGCGCGGCGCAATACAGGTGCTTTATCCATGCCTCGTCCCTGATGATTTTCCCCATCTTGTATGCATATTCAGGAGTGAAAGTGGCAGCCAGTGCAATTGCCTGCGGGAACATGGTCGCCTTGCCAATGCGTGCCACGCCATGCAATGCCTCGTTCCACCAATGATATTCTGGCACGCCCAGGCGCGGCACCGCCGCGCTGCGCATATTCAGCAGCCCCAGTTTCTCATCCAATGTCAAACGCGACAGCAAATCCCCTGCCCTCTGAACCGCCGACAAACTCTTGTCCTGATACGGAAACATCATCTTCTCTCTTCGTTTTGTTATAAATAGAACTTTCCCAATGAGTGGGACTATACATCTGTTTTGCGCGGTCGTCCTCTCTTGCGCTTTGGCGAAACCTCATTGCCGGG
>JAFYGL010000320.1 GCA_017543165.1 Victivallales bacterium
CAACTTGGGGTCCTGTATGTTCATCTCGTAATACGCCTCCATGGCCAGGTACGACAGTTCGTTGAACTTGGGGCCGAAGCAGAAGTTCTTGCCGAAACGCAATCCCTGGAAGCGGGCGTAGAACACAATCCAGAAGAACTTGATGAGTTCCTTGGCGCTCTCCCTGGTCAGGCGCCCAGCCGCCAAATCATTCCTGTAGAAGTCGATGTACAGCGTGTCAAAGCGCCCCATGGTTCGCATTTGCTCGCATTGGCATATTTCTATCACATCGTGGATGACAAAGGCCAGCGCGAATGCCTCGTGCAGCGTCCTGGGCGCGTGTTCCGCTATCTCATCGTACACGGGATTTTCATTGAGGCGAGCGACACGATGGCAGAAGCACTTCACTGCCTCCAGGCTCATGGCGACCGCATTGTAGAAGGGGGCATCCCGCCCTGCGACCTGCGCCAGCAAACCTGGAATGCCCAGTTCCAGCACCCTTTTCCAGTCGGCGGCGGCGTGGCTCTTGTCCACCATCCATCCCAATCCCCGCTTGAAATCCATCATGGAGGGTTCCACGCCAGGCACCACCGTCTCCGCCGTCCTGTAATGTGCATTCACATCCTCCATCGGCAGGTTGTAGCACTGGAATTTGCCAGGGAAGGGATTCCATTTCTCAACGGCGACAGGCGCATGCTCCAGCAGCATCTTGGTCAGCATCGCACGTTGCATGCCGCGGTATTCATTTGGATTTGCGGCCTGCCATGCGGACCATTCCGCCCGCATCCTCTGCTCGTCCCATGCGCCCTCCATGCAATACTCTGCATTCTCGTATTGTTTTTCCAGGCGCGGTCTTATTTCATCAAAACTGGCATATTCCATAAACATAGCCCTCCATTTTTTTCATGGACATAAAATATACTTTTTGGAATAATTATCCATAGCAGAAAAAAATATTATTTAGCAATTTGTGATTTAATTTCAAAAATATCGCATTATATTGGCGCATGGCAACTGGAGGAACTGGCAATGGGCTTGACACATATAGACAGAAATGATTTGGTAAACATCTTCAACAATTCCAGATTTTATCTACGGCACTACGCCAAGGGGACATATCCGCATCAGAAGCGTGAATACAAGGCAATGCCAGTGAACCGTCTGTTCTTTCCCCTGCTAAATCCGAATGGCGAGGGCAACCTGATAGCCGACCATCACAACAGCTACCCAATGGTGCCAGGCCGCTTCTATTTCATCCCAGCATATCTGCCAGTGATGTTCCTGCTGGACAATGAACTGCAATTCCTTTCCATCCACACCAACCTCTACATATTTTCTGGCGTGGAACTGTTTTCAGCCTGCCCGCGCATGCTGGAACTGCCCCAGCCTCCCGAATTCCAGGAACTGCTGGAGTTGTTCTCCGCCAGCGACCACAATTTCCTGGCGGCGGCAAAAGCAGGCTGTCTCTCTGCTTCAATCATGGCGCGGCTTGTGTCCTTGTATGACGAAGCGGATTTTCAATATCCCTTGTCTCTGAAACAATATATGCACCTTACGGACTATCTCCTCAAAAAAGGCGACGCACAGACGACTGTAAGCGAACTGGCCGCGATTTGCGGCGAAAGCAGGGAATGCTTCACCCGCCATTTCAAGGAACGCACAGGCCTCACCCCAAAGCAATTCATAGACAGGATGATAATCGGGCGCTGCATGGAATTGCTCCAGCAGGAACGCTCCTCCAAGGAAATCGCCGCGCTTATGAATTTCAGCAGCGAATATGTGTTTTCACGCTATTTCAAGCGCAATACCAACGAATCACCACGCCAGTGGCTGCACAAGAAACTGTTGTAACGTAGGTAACGCCCTGGCGGACCGGTAACGGGGCGGCTGAAGCCGCCCCCTCCGAAAAAGCCGCCCCGTTGCCGCCCCGTTACCGCCCCGTTACCGCCCCGTTTACCGCCCGTTCAAAAGAAGATTTATCGCCTGTTCCTTGAACCAGTCTGGCAATGTCTTGTCGTAGGATTGGCTCAGTACCTTGCGGGATGCCTCTTTCAGGAATCTGCTTGCATCTGGGCGGTTTGGCAGCGCATTGAGCGCATCGTAGTAGCGTATGTCGGTCAGGCCCTGCATCAGTGCATAGTAGCGCACCGACGGAATGCAGGCGTCCCCTGCCCTATATACAATTCCGCCAGACAACGCCAGCCTCCAATCAGGCCCCGCATGCAAGCCGAACAGGTGGTTTGTGAAGGTGTAGAAGCCCATGCGGTCAAAGCCATGTACGCGTGTCTTCCATGGATGCAGCCTGTAATAATTGTGCAATGGCACACGGAGGCTGGTGCTGCATTCGTAGATGGAGGAACAGGTGCCTGGTCGTTTCAGGAATTGCTCCCGCTGGCGCATGAAGTCCTCGTCAGACAATAGGCCCCACCAGTACATTTCCTCGGTAATATACGGATCGAACGCGGCTGCCAGCTTCGGTGTCATGCCGAATTTCACATGCCCCCATGTCATTGTAAGTTTCAGGTCTGGTGCTGCCTCGTTTGCAATTTTCGCCGCCGCCAGGTACTCGTCGAAGAATTCGCCCCTGGGTTCATCAGTCAGTTCCGCCCAGAGAGTGCCTTCTTCAATGCCATATTCCTTGCAGACCTTCATTGTGGCCTTTACATGGTTTCTCCAGCAGTTCTCCCAGGCGGGTGTCAATGGCTTGATTGTCTTGGGAAGATTGATTTTCTTGAATGTATCGTAGTAGCTGTAGCCTAGGATGAAACGGGGCGTCACCCAGGAGGGTGCATTCTTGAAATAGCCTTTCAATTCCTTGACAAGGCCCTTTGCCAAAGGCGCCTCGTCGTAGGTTATGTTCCCATTGTCGTCATACTTGAATTTGAAGGCGTATGCGCTGATCAGCATCCTTGGGCTTCCCAGGTCGCAAAGCCGTTTGAAATAGTTCTCATTTATTCTTTGCGAAAACATGTCAAGTTGCAGGGGAGGCGGCAGCGTAATGGGAAGCACCTGTATTTCCACAGGATAGTCTCTAATCTGGCTCTTTACATTGTCCTTCTTCGAAAAATCCGCCATTTCCATCAGGGGAATAATTCGGACATAGCCCTTGTATGTGTCGCATGGCACCTTGTTGCAGTCGAATTCCAGCCATATCGCACCGCAGTCATTGGGAGGCACGGTTATCACCTGCGCCTCGTTCATGCGCGGCAGAGCGTCATATATGGCTCCTGGCGCATTTCCATTGGAATCCTTGACAGGCACGATTTCACGATACACGATGTTCTCAGGTGGAAAGCCTTTGTCCAATCCCGTCATCTCAGGTATGTACTGGTTGGGGGCGTCAGCATGCACAACAACTCTGTAAGAGGCAATCTTCGCCGTACGGTTCAGTATGGCAATGGGCAGGAAAAGTTTCTCATTCCTGGCGCCACGCAGTTTGATTGCATCTGTGATAAGTTGCTCTTTGCTTATAGACAGTGGCGCAAAATATTCCCCCATGGTGGAGAGCCTGGCAGCAAGGAATGGCGCCGTGCCCAACTTGGCATCGGCAATCTTGTCGCAAAGATTCTCGTATGCGGCATATAGTTTTGAAGCATCATCCGTATTCTTTGCGGAAAATGCCTTGATTTCCGCGTGAAAACTGTCCAATCCCTCTTTTTCCAACTGGCTTGCGGCTTTTTTCTGGAAATCGCCAATTGTGCCGAATATGATGCGCCCGAAGTTCGGCAAATCGCTGAAGCCCAGTTTAACGGGGGCGTAGGAATAGGTGGCGTGGTCGTATATCAAGCCGATATTGAAGCCAAGTGCCGTGCCAGCGGCGGGCATTGACGCATAGCCTAACAACCTCCAAGGCACAGTAATGGACATCTTGCGCCCCGCCTTCAGCTGCGTGACTTTTCCGCTCCAGGAAGCAAAGTCATCCAGTTTCCGACCATTCCCAATATAGCGCCCGCCGCCAGAGGAAATGGCGAACTGGGAGTATGCCCTGTCTTGTGTAACTGGCTCGAAGAAAAGGTCAAACACATCTTCCCTCCAGAGATTGGCGCCATTTTGGGATATCGGCTTCAAATCAGCGCCAGCAGGCGGCAATGTCACGGATACGTTTATGTTTTCTGGTGAACCGCTTATTTCAACTGGAATCTGCAAGGGCGGCAGTTTTCCCCGAATGTCATTGAAAAGCACCCTGCCCTTGTATGGAACTGTCATCACGGGGCGAAGCGGCGCCCTGCCCTTCTCTCCAGCCGAACCTGCCTCAAGCAGATTCTTTCTGGGCGAAATCGTGACATTGTCTATCAGCACATAACTTCCAACGGCGGGAATGGAACGCTGCTGTTTGCTGTCCGCCCACAGCATTATGCTGAAAAGCGCGAACTTTGCGTTCTCATCTGTCTTGAACGAGCCCTTGACGCGGGTCCAGCTGTCTTTCTCGCCATTGGCAGTAAGGGGAACGGGACGAATGCCCCTGCCTTTCTCCTGGGGGCCAAAGGGCTTGTCCGACAAATATACCCAGAGGCTTACGGGCAATTCACCCTTGATGTCAAAACTGAAGTCATATTCCGCACCAGGCTTGACAGGAAAACCCCGAAGCCCCTTGTCCTTGCCGAATTGCAATGAGGCGGACAGCATTTTCCTTCCAGAGACATCTCTGTGCTCAAGCACCTCCATGCGCGCACATTTGTTCCATGTGTAATCCTCCGTGAAAAGTTCCGCCTTGATTTTGCCGTTGCTCATTTGGCAACTTATGTCAGTGAAAAAGTCACTGCCATTGAAATCCCCGTTTTTCAGCAGATTTTCGTCGCCGAATGCAAATGCGGTGGCAAGGACAGCAATAAGCAGCACAGTAATTTTTTTCATGAACACCTCCGATGTGTGCCTGGAAATGGCTTATGAAGTCATAATGTCTCTGATTTTTGATGATTAATATACCTGTTCCACTTGGTGGTGTGAATTAGTTTTTACGCCAAATATTTATGATTTTATGCCAATTATGTATTTATTTTTTATATTTTTTCTCACTTGCCGATTTGAATCATACGCCTGATTACGTAAATTTGCCCATGCATCTCATTAAGGTTTCGCAACATATTCGTATAATCATGCCTGTAAAGAACAACAATGCACTCTTGAACCAGTTGTCCTATCTGCGCTTGAAATTCAGCCATGCTGCAATAGGCACATATCCCTGCTTCAATTCAGCCGCCAAACCAGTCAATATATTCTTCACTGTCCTGTCAAAAGCGCAAGACGACGACAGTTATATTCGCGACATCCAAAGTGGCAGCATCCTCCCCATTGAGCCCGACACATGCTATTTCATACCAATCAATCGCATGGCGCAGTGGAAACTGTCCAGTGAAGTCCATTTCATTTCTCTTCATTTCAATCTGGAATGCTTTTATGGTGTGGATCTTTTCCAGAACTATCCTGAATGCCTGAGCTGGAAGGCATCTGAAATCTCAAATGAACTGCGGGATATTTTCCAGACTACGAAGCCCCTGGCTCCACTTTTTCAAATAAACGCCATTGTCTATCGCGTGTGCGACTTGCTGTTGAAGCGTCACAATATCGATGCGCCCAGTTACATCATGCGCCTTCAGCGTTATGGCAAGGTGATAAAGTACGTCCGCAACAATGGCAATGCCGCGACCCGCGTAGAGGAACTTGCGGATTTAATGGAGATGAGACCCAATGTCTTCAGCCGCAATTTCAGCAGGGACCTTGGCATTTCACCGAAAACATTCCTGGTAAACACCCTGCTGCGCAAGGCCATGGATTGTCTGCGCACGCCAGGCGCGAGCGTAAGGGCAACTGCCAAACTGCTGCACTTCAGTTCAGAATATTACTTTTCCACATTTTTCAAGAAGAACGCTGGTATGTCTCCAAAAACCTATCAACTTAACAACATGGTTGAAGGATGGTGATTTGTCTTTGTCCCCTTTCTTGAAGATAATCGGAAACAATGTATTTTATCTTTGCTTTTCAACTAACCAAGGCATTAACACACAATAGACATCATGAAAATCACACTCATAATCCTGGTCATTTGCATCATCGCCGTTCCAGTGGCAATGCTATGCTTCCGCAAATTCCACAAGAAGGACTGCTCCGCCACAATGAAACTGGATGTGAAACTTCCTGGAAAGGCGGTCATTGTATATTATTCCCAGTCAAAAGTCGGCAACACAGCCACCATTGCAAAATGGATACAGAAGCAGCTTCAATGTGAAATCATCGCCCTGGAGACAGTGGAGCCATATCCAGATTCCTATTTACAGACAATCAAGGTCTCCTACAAGGAACGTAAGGCTAAGACGGAGCGTGCAATCAAGCCTGTTGCCATTCCAGATGACTGCGACATCATATTCATCGGCTCCCCTATTTGGTACGGGACTTATGCAGCGCCTGTTGCGACTTTCCTGAAGCAAAACCCCTGCGCAGGCAAAACGCTGGTTCCCTTCTCCACCCATGGCGGGGGAGGCGCACCACGTTTTGCAGACGATTTGAAGGCGGCTTGCCCAGATGCAAAGGTGCTGGACGGCTTCACGGCACGTGGCTCCAACCAAATTGAGCGACGTCTCAACGTGGGCGTGACTTCATACCATACCGAGGACGATGTCATTAGATGGCTGAATGGACTGTTCGGAAGCCCAGATGGGACTGTTGCAAAACCTGGTTCCGCCGTCCCTGAAAACTATTCTCATGGGGAATAAAGCGTTCGCAGAAGGCACTCGTTGCTCGCCGCCCACTTTTATTAATGTTGGTAGGTTTGCCTAATTGAGTATATATCATAATCATTCTGTTCCCAACGAGTTTAGGTTTCCTATGGGACATCTGCGACATCTGCGACAATAAGGCAAGTCCCAGATGCCTCATAAGTCCCAAATGTCCTTTTGAGAACATACCCTCACGGGTGACAGAGCAATTCTGAAAACAATCTTGGAAATTGCAAAATTCTTAATTCAAGGCAAGATTCTGCGCGGCAGCAATTTCTTTAATTTTTGTGCTTGAAGAACCAGTGTATCTTGTGATGTCGCGGATGGAAACTCCTCCAAGAAGCATTTTCTTGACAATTCCAACAATAGCGTTTTCCTTGCCAATAATCTTTCCCCTTTTCTCTCCCCTTTTCTCTCCCCTTTTCTCTCCCCTCTTCTCGGCCTTACTCTCAATCTCCTTTCTCAAATCATCCATTGCCTTGCACATGTCCACCCTCCCATTTTCTACTTTTAACTTCAGTTTCAGTCTCAGGCATACATTAATGAGAATAGCGGCATTTAGGCTGTAAACGCCGAGGGGCATACCTGTCTTATTTAGTAATTTGGAAAATTATCTTGGAAATTGCAAAATTCTTAATTCAAGGCAAGATTCTGCGCGGCAGCAATTTCCTTAATTTTAGTGCTTGACGAACCAGTGTATCTTGTGATGTCGCGGATGGAAACTCCTCCAAGAAGCATTTTCTTGACAATTCCAACAATAGCGTTTTCCTTGGCAATAATCTTTCCCCTTTTCTCTCCCCTTTTCTCTCCCCTTTTCTCTCCCCTCTTCTCGGCCTTACTC